>JAOAPT010000461.1 GCA_025463045.1 Candidatus Solibacter sp. | reverse complement strand
TTGCTCCTCGCCCGTGGTTTGAACCTGCACGTCTCCCATCCTACGCGCCGTCCCCCTCCAGATTTGTGACTCAATTGTATAGAGTTTGCAAATTCTGGTCAGGTTACCGGGTGGGATGGGACTGGCTCAGCGTTCTGCCCGCCAAACTTCATGAATGCCGAGCCCCCAATCGAAGCCGCGACCGTCACTCGCGTTTTGGCGAGCAACGCAAACAGAGCCGCGACCGTAAGGGAGCGGTGGTCCTGTTCGGCGACCACCGCTCCCTCACGGTCGCGGCTCCGATTGGGGCTCGATTCTTCATTTCATCGCCTTTGGTGGGCCTCAGGCCCATGGGACTCCTTAGCAGTCGCGGCTCTGATTGGCCTTTGGCCCTGCGTCATCTACGCGCTGCGAGCGCTATTTCATCTCTGGACTATTCGCCGTAGCCGGCTCCTGCCCGTAATTTTGCCGGATCACCATCGATTGGTCCGAATAGAACGTGCGACTCCCGCTACTCCCGAAATTCTCGGGATTTGCGTTGATCACGTACCCGCCCGGATTGCCCGTCACGGTGAACTTGTACCCGCTCTTCGTCCCGCCCGATAAATCGTTGCCGATTAAATCCGCCGCCGCCGGACCCGCCGCGCCGCTCGTCGGTGGACCGAGTTCCGTCAACGAGGCCGCGTACTTCCCATATTGCGAGTAATACTGCACTTGCGCCGTGTGCAGCGTTCGGAGCGCACCGATCGCCGCCGTTTCCATGGAATACATCCTCGCACGGCTCAAACGAGGCAGCGCAATCGTGATGATAATAAGAATAATCGCGATTACGATCAGCAATTCGATCAGGGAAAAGCCGCGGCGGCGCCGCTGTAGGTTCATCATACGCGTCCTTACTATCTTATGACGGCGCGCATGGCGCGAACGTGGAGGTGAATCGCCTCCCTGCTATCCTGAATCCAACCAGAGGGAGCTCACCATGAAACATTCCGCCCGCACCGGCCTCATCGGACTCGGCGCCGCCGTCGCCTGCCTCCTGACCCTTCGCGCCCTCGCCGCCGGGGAGATCCCCGCACCTGCAACCGACGTCCCCGCCCCGACCGCAGCCAAACAACTCGCCACCGCCGTGTTCGCCGGCGGCTGTTTCTGGGGCGTCGAAGGCGTTTACGAGCACGTCAAGGGTGTGAAAAAAGCCGTCTCCGGCTATGCCGGCGGCGATGCTTCCACCGCCCACTACGACCTCGTCAGCAGCGGCGAGACGGGCCATGCCGAGTCCGTCCAGGTCACCTACGACCCGACCGCGATCTCCTACGGTAAGCTCCTCCAGATCTTCTTCGCCGTCGCCCATGACCCCACCGAGCTCGATCGCCAGGGCCCCGATTCGGGCACGCAATACCGCTCGGCGATCTTCTTTACGTCGCCCGAGCAGGAGCGCGTCGCCCGCGCCTACATCGCGCAACTCAACGGCGCCAAAGCCTTCCACAAGCCGATCGTCACCCAAGTCTCTCCGCTCAAAGCCTTTTACCCCGCCGAAGATTACCACCAGCATTTCCTCGAACTCAATCCGACGTACCCGTACATCGTCTACAACGACCTCCCGAAGATCGCCGCCCTCAAACGCCGCTTCCCCGAGCTCGTCAGCAAGAAATAGGCACTTGACGCGATAATATTATCCGGGTAATATTATTTCACCTGGATAATATGCCATATACCGCCTTCGCAGGCACGCGCCGCATCGCGTCCGGCGATCTCGCCCACGTCGCCCTGCAGGCGAAAACGCTGATGGAGCGCGACAAGTGGGCGCAAGTCGTCATCTTCGACGACGTCACCAGCGCGATCGTCGATCTCGATTTCCGAGACCTCCCCGCAACGCCCCCGGCCGCGCCACAGCCGGAGCCAGAACCGCGCCGTGCCGGACGTCCCAAGCTCGGTGTCGTCGCTCGCGAAGTCACCCTCCTGCCCCGTCATTGGGACTGGCTCGCGAGCCAGCCCGGCGGAGCCTCCGTTGCCCTCCGCAAACTCGTCGAGCACGCCCTGCACGACAATCAGGGCCGCGACCGCCGTCGCCGTGCCCAGGAATCCGCCTACCGCTTCCTCTCCGCCATGGCGGGCAACCTCCCCGACTTCGAAGAGGCCACCCGCGCCCTCTTCGCCAACCGGCGCTCCCAGTTCAACGCCATCGTCGATCCCTGGCCGGCCGACATCCGCGATCACGTGAAAAAACTAGCCTCCCTCGCCTTCGCCGGCGAGACCGAGTAAGGAGTCCGCATGAATTCCAGCGCCGACCGAAAAGAAGCTACCCGCAAATTCAAGGAGCGCAAGCCGATCGCCGGCGCTTTCGCCGTGCACTGCACCGCCACCGGACGCACCTGGGTTGGCTGCACTCCGAATCTCGACGCCGCCCGCAACCACTTCAGCTTCGCCGCGCGCCTTGGAAGTCACCCCAACTCCGCGCTCCAGGCCGAATGCCAAGCTCATGGTGAGCAGTCCTTCCGCTTCGAGATTCTCGAGAAACTCGACGACGATTTGCTGCCCCTCGCCGTCCCCGACCTTCTCAAGGCGAAAAAGGCGCACTGGGTAGCACACCTCGTCGCACTCCCGATCTAGTCCTCTGTCGATTTCCATTCACTGGAATCGAATTTGCACGTGTATCGCGAAGTGACTCGCGTACATGCCCTCATCCTGATCGGCGCCTTCGCATTCGCACTGCCCGCTGCCAACATCGCGTTTCACACCGGCACTGATCTGGTTCTCGTCCCGGTCACCATCACCGATCGCAACGGCGCCACCGTCCTCGGGCTCACCCGCGCGCATTTTCGGGTCTTGGACAACGGCGCGATCGCCCACATCGTTTCCTTCGAACGTGATGAGGCGCCCATCTCGATGGTCCTGGTTGTAGACACGAGCACCAGCATGCGCTCGAAGATCGGTCGCGCCCGCATCGCGCTCCGCCACATCGCCGCCTCAAGCGAACCGCGCGACGAAGCCGCGCTCCTCACCTTCGCCGCACACCCTCGCCTCGAATCGCTCTTCACGCGCGACATCGACCACCTCGTATCCACGCTCGATTCCGAAAAGCCGGACGGACCCACGGCACTACTTGACGCCCTGTGGCTCGCGCTCCAGACCGCCCGCACCGGCAGCAACGCGCGCAAAGCCGTGATCGTCCTCTCAGACGGAGCCGACAATGAGAGCCGCCGCACCGAATCCGAAATCATGCGCGCTGCGCTCGAATCCGAGGCGCAAGTTTACACCGCCGCCATCCACGAGCACACCCTGAACCGCGAAGAACAGTACGGCGCTGCATTCCTCAAGCACCTTTCGCAGTCCACCGGCGGCGCCTATTTCGAAGTGCGCGATGCGCAGGACCTCGCCGAGGCCGTGCAGAAACTCAGCATCGCGATGCGCAATCTTTACGTCCTCGGCTTCCGCCCCGCACCGTCGCGCCACTGCCCACCGCGGCACAAAATCGCCGTCCGCCTGGAAGCCTCCGCGCCGCCGCATCTACGAGTCTCCGCACGCAGCACCTACCGCCAGGACGACGCGAAATGAGAATCGCGATCTTCCTTACCGCCCTGGCACTGCGCTCCGCGACCGCCCAATCGCAGGGAACCGCCGGACTCATCACCGGTAAGGAGATCTTCGAGGCGGGCTGCGCCGGATGCCACGGCGGCGACGGCAAGGGCGCGCCGCAATCCACCATCGGCTTCGAAACGCCCGATACATTCCCCGACTTCACCAACTGCAGTCAGACGACGCCCGAAGACAACCTCGCATGGAAATCCGTGATCCGCGATGGCGGTCCGTCGCGCGGGTTTTCGCAGATCATGCCGTCCTTCAGCGGCGCGCTGACTCCCGCCCAGATCGAGGCCGTCGTCGCCTACGTGCGCGGCTTCTGTAAAGGGCGCGGCTGGCCCCGCGGCGAACTCAACCTCCCGCGCGCCATCGCCACCGAGAAGGCCTTCCCCGAGGACGAGGTCGTCATCACCACCACGCTCAACGCCAACGGCGCGCCCGGCGTCACTAGCGAAATCATCCACGAGCAGCGATTCGGCACGCGCAATCAGATCGAAATTTCCGCTCCAGTCGATTTTCAGCGCCCCGCCCCCGGCCGTTGGTACGGCGGCTTGGACCAGCTCGGCATCGGCCTGAAGCGCGTCCTTCTCGCAAGCGATAATTCCATTCTCAGCGCACAAGGTGAAGTGATTCTTCCCACCGGTAACCCCGCGCACGGCCTCGGCACCGGCGTCACCACATTCGAAACTTTCGCCGCCTTCGGTCAACTCTTCCCGCACTACACGTTCCTCCAAATTCAGGGCGGCGCCGACCTGCCCGTCGACACCAGCCGCGCCCCTCAGTCCGTCTTCTTCCGCTCCGCTTTCGGCAAGTCCTTCGCGCAAAATGGCGGCCTCGGCCGGCTCTGGTCCCCGATGATCGAGTGGCTCGGCACGCGCGACCTGGGGACCGGCGCAAAAAACGATTGGGATGTCATGCCCGAATTTCAGGTCACCATCAGCAAGCGTCAGCACGTTCGCTTCGGAGCCGGCCTGCGCATCCCCGCCACCAACACCACCGGCCGCCAGAAACAAGTGATGTTCTATCTCCTCTGGGACTGGCAGGACGGAAAACTTCTCGAGGGTTGGAAATGACCATTCGCCTCTTCGCCGCTCTGTGCATCCCCGCCTGCGTGTTCGCCGCGGACAAGCCCAGCGAGCCGCAGTTCCAGACCTCCGACCGCTGCGTTGCCTGCCACAACCAACTGATCACCGCATCCGGCGAAGATGTCTCGATCGGCTTCGCCTGGCGCGCCAGCGTCATGGCCAACTCGTCGCGCGATCCGTATTGGCAGGCCAGCGTCCGCCGCGAAACCATCGATCACGCCGTCGTCAAAGATCACATCGAAGACGAGTGCTCCATCTGCCACATGCCCGTCACGCGCTACCAGGCGAAGCTCCAGGGCAAGCCCGGTAAGATTTTCGCGCACCTCCCCTTCGGCGACGATAAGAAGCAAGGCAGGGAAGCGTCCGACGGCGTCGATTGCTCCATCTGTCACCAGATCAGCTCCGGGAAACTCGGCACGCGCGACAGCTTCAACGGCGGCTTCGTCATCGAGACACCGAAGTCGCGCGACAACCGCCCCGAGTACGGCCCGTTCGCGATCGACCCCGGCCAGCTCCGCATCATGCAGACCTCCACCGGAGGATTTCAGCCCACCGCAAATTCCGATCACATCCGCAAATCCGAACTCTGCGCCACCTGCCACACGCTGTACACCACCGCCTTCGGCCCCGATGGCAAAGCGATCGGATCCCTGCCCGAACAGGTGCCCTATCAGGAGTGGCTGCACAGCGATTTCCCCACGAAGCAGACCTGCCAGGACTGCCACATGCCCGTCGTCGACGAGCCCGTCGCCATCACCCGCGTCTTCGGCATTAAGCGCGATGGCATGAAGCGCCACGTGTTCGTCGCCGCCAACTTTTTCATGCAGCGCATGCTCAACCGCTATCGCGACGATCTCGAAGTCGAAGCCGAGCCGCAGGAACTCGATCACGGCGCCGACTACACGCTCGATTTCCTGAAGCAGCGCGCCGCCCGCGTCTCGCTCGACCACGTTCAGTTCCAGTCCGGCCGCCTCCAGGCCGATGTGTTCGTGGAAAATCTCGGCGGCCACAAACTTCCCACGGCCTTCCCTTCCCGCCGCTCCTGGCTCCACCTCACCGTCCGCGATCACAATGGCCACCCCGTCTTCGAGTCCGGCGCGCTCCGCCCCGATGGATCGATAACCGGCAACGACAACGATGCCGACCCGCGCCGCTACGAACCGCACTACACCACCATCACCGACCCCGGCCAAGTGCAGATCTACGAGGACATCCTCGGGGATCCCGCCGGCCAGCTGACCACCGGCCTGCTCACCGCCGTCCGTTACCTGAAGGACAACCGCCTCCTCCCCCAAGGCTTCGATAAGCGCACCGCCGATCCCGACATCGCCGTCGTCGGCGAGGCTCTCGCTGACCCGCAATTCACCGCCGGCGCCAATCGCGTCCGTTATTCCGTGGACCTCCACGGCGCGCCGGGCCCTTTCCAGATCGAGGCCGAACTCCTCTACCAACCCATCGGCTATCGCTGGGCCCACAACCTCGATCCCTACAACACATCGCCCGAACCCCGCCGCTTCACCACATATTTCTCCGCGATGTCGAGCGGTTCCGCGACCTCGCTCGCCCGCGCCTCCGCAGGTGTGACGCAATAGGCGCGTACAATGCAACCATGCCAACGCTCTCCATCACGCTTCCCTCGGACGTCCTCGCTCGCGCGGAAGAGTCGGCACGCAAAGAGAACCGCACAATCAGTGAACTCGCAGTCGAGGCTCTCCGGCACTACGAGCGCACCCGGTGGTGGGAAGCCATGAATTCATTCGGCCGCGCAAAGGCTGCGGAGCGAAGTCTGACGGAAGCAGACGTCGTGACTGCCGTGAACGAAGTGCGACGTCGCCGCGCTACCCCACCGCCTGACTGAGCGATAATATCTACATGGCGACTGCCGACAATTCCGATACTCCCCGCATCACTGTGGTGCCGGGGCAGCGCTCGGGACAGCCGTGCATCCGTGGCCTCCGAGTGACTGTCTGGGACGTGCTGGATATGCTCGCATCCGGTATGACGGAGGATGAGATCCTCCGCGATTACCCCTACCTGGAGAAAGACGATTTCCCCGCGGTCTTCGCCTACGCCTCGCACGCTGGGCGTGAACGCGCGTCTCATTGAGACTTCTGTTTGACGCTAACCTTTCGCCTAAGCTCGTTGAACGGCTGGCGGATCTATTTCCCGATTCGATCCACATTTTCTCAACCGGCCTCGCGCGATTCACTTCGGACGAAGCGATTTGGGACTTCGCAAAAACCCACGGCTTCACGATCGTAACTACCGATTCAGATTTTCTGGGACTCGCCAGTTCCCGTGGCGCTCCGCCGAAGGTGATACGCCTGGAGAACTGCAACTACCGGACTTCGCATGTTGAACTTCTTCTCCGCCGTCATGCGGTGTCAATCGCCGAGTTGCCGCAGTCGGCACGAACGACACTTGTTATCAGGAATACCGGGTGATCGTCTACCCCTTGTCCTCCGATCAAACTAACATCGCCTCGGTCTTTCCCTCATCCCGCCGCTCCCCTTGACAGATATACTGACCCCATGGCCGAATCCCAAAACCTCTCGGGCCGCAGAAGATTCCTGGGAACCGCGGCCGCCCTCTCGACCGCTTTCATCCCGCGGCCCGCTCACGCCTACGCTCCCGACGACCGCATCAACGTAATCGGACCGAAGTCCGGTTATTCGCCTCAGATCGGCACCCTTGTCTCCATGCTGACGTGGATGCAAGGCCAGGTGCTAGCGAGCGCGCGCAACTTAACGCAAGGCAATCTGGATTACCTCTTCGACAAGAACGCCAACACCATCGGAGCGCTCCTCCTCCATCTCGCCGCCACCGAGACCTACTACGGCATGCACACGTTCGAAGGAAAGAAGTGGGATAGCTGGCCCGAGTCCGTGAAGAAACAGTGGGACCCCGCGATGAACCTCGGACAGGCGGGCCGCGACACCATCAAAGGCCACGACCTCAACTACTACCTACAGATTCTCCAGGAAACGCGCGCCAAGACTCTCGCCGAATTCAAGAAGCGCGATGACGCCTGGCTGCTCTCAGTCGACGAGTCATTGCCATGGGGACCGACCAACAACTACTGCAAGTGGTTCCACGTCTGCGAGCACGAGTCGCATCATGCCGGCCAGATCTCTCTCTTACGATCGCGTCTCCCCGGCGCCAAACCAAACCAAGGATAGCGGCGCTTCCGATCCGCCGCCTTGCTCTGCGTGCTTTTCTCTGCGTCTCTGCGCGATTCTTCCTACCCCTGCCCCTTCACCGCGCCGTCCACCTTCAACAGTCCGCGCCAGAAATCCGCCAGCAGATCCAGCCGCAGCGCATTCGCCCCGTCGGACAGCGCCTTCT
This sequence comes from Candidatus Solibacter sp., assembly GCA_025463045.1. Lineage (GTDB taxonomy): Bacteria > Acidobacteriota > Terriglobia > Bryobacterales > Bryobacteraceae > Solibacter. The sequence goes on along the minus strand of JAOAPT010000461.1, from coordinate 2,943 downwards.
CCGGAGCATCGTGCGTCTCGACGAATACTCCGTCGATCCCCACCGCGACCGCCGCCCGCGCCAGCGGCCCAATAAATTGGGGTTGTCCGCCCGACGAAGCCCCCGCCCCGCCCGGCAACTGCACACTGTGCGTCGCGTCGAACACCACAGGCCAGCCCGCATCGCGCATGATCTTCAGCCCGCGCATATCCACCACCAGATTGTTGTACCCGAAGCTCGACCCGCGCTCCGTCAGCACCACCTGGGTATTCCCCGTTGACGCCACCTTCTCCGCCGCGCGATGAATATCGTGCGGCGCCACGAATTGCCCCTTCTTGATATTCACGATCCGCCCCGTGCGCCCCGCCGCGATCAGCAGATCGGTCTGCCTGCACAGGAACGCCGGAATCTGCAGAATGTCCGCGACCTCCGCCGCCGCCTCCGCCTGCCCCGCCTCATGGATATCGGTCAGGATCGGAAAGCCCGCCGCCTTCACGCCCGCCAGAATTCGCAAGCCTTCCTTCAGCCCCGGTCCGCGATACGCCTCCGCGCTGGTCCGATTCGCCTTGTCGAAGCTCGCCTTGAAAACGAACTCGCCCACCGCCGCGCGAATTCCCTGCGCCATGCGGTGGACGTGCTCTTCGCTCTCGATCACGCACGGCCCCGCGATCAGGACCAGCCGTTTTCCGAAATCGCTGAACTCAATCGGCACGGCTGAACAGCGGCTCCTCGATCGCCGATAAGCGCCGCAGCCGGTACTCCCACGCCGCGCCGATAAAGCTCTTAAACAGCGGATGCGGTTCCATCGGCTTGCTCTTGAATTCGGGATGGAACTGACAGCCCAGAAACCACGGATGGTCCGCCAGCTCGCAGATCTCCACGTAGGTGTTGTCCGGCGTCTCGCCCGTGATCTTCAGGCCGCCCGCCTTCAACTGGTCCTCGTACTCACGATTGAACTCGTACCGGTGACGATGCCGCTCGTTGATCTCGCGCGTGCCGTACGCCTTGTGCGCGAAGCTCCCCTCGGCCAGCTTGCACGCCCAACTCCCCAGCCGCATCGTGCCGCCCAGTTCGTCGATGCCCTTCAACTCGCGCAGCTTGAAGATCACGCGATGCGGCGTGCCGCTGTTGAACTCCGTCGAGTCCGCCCCTTCGAGCCCGCACACATTACGTGCGAACTCGATCACCAGCGTCTGCATTCCCAGGCAAATTCCGAAATACGGCACCTTGTTCTCGCGCGCGAAACGGATCGCATTCAGCATCCCGTCGATTCCGCGCTTCCCGAACCCGCCCGGCACCAGCACGCCGTCGTACCCCTCCAGTTGCCGCTCCCAATTCTCGCCCGAGACACCTTCCGCCTCGATCCAGTGAATATTCACCTTCAACTGGTGCGCCAGCCCGCCGTGCAGCAGCGCCTCTTTCAAACTCTTGTACGAGTCCTCGTACTCCACATACTTCCCGACCAGCGCGATCGAAACCTCGCCCTGCGGCTTGTCCATGCGATCGAGCATCGCCATCCACCTGGTGAGATTTCGCGGCCCCGCGTCGAGCTTCAGCAGACGCATCGCGATCTCGTCGACGCCTTCCGCCGCGAACCCCACCGGGACTTCGTACACACTCTTCACATCCCGCGCCGTGATCACCGCCTGCGGGTCCACATCGCAGAAGAGCGCGATCTTCTCCTTCATGTCCTCGGGAATATATCGCTCGCACCGGCATAACAAAATATCCGGCTGGATACCGAGCGCGCGCAGTTCCTTCACCGAGTGCTGCGTCGGCTTCGTCTTCAACTCCTGCGCCGCCGCGATCCACGGCACCAGCGTCACGTGCACGAACAAGCAGTTGTCGCGCCCCTGCTCATGCCGCATCTGCCGGATCGCCTCCAGAAACGGCAGCGATTCGATATCGCCCACCGTGCCGCCGATCTCCGCGATTACGACGTCGACATCCTGCGACACCTTCTTCATCGCCGCCTTGATCTCGTTGGTGACGTGCGGAATCACCTGGACCGTCTTCCCCAGATAATCTCCGCGCCGCTCGCGCGCGATGATCTGCTCATAGATCCGGCCGCTCGTTAGATTGTTGCTCTGCGTCAGCTTCGAATGCGTAAACCGCTCGTAGTGTCCCAGGTCGAGATCCGTCTCCGCGCCGTCATCGGTGACGAAAACCTCACCGTGCTGGAACGGGCTCATCGTCCCCGGGTCCACATTCAGATACGGGTCGAACTTCTGGCACGTGACCTTTAGTCCACGGCTCTCCAGCAGGCAGCCGATCGACGCAGCCGCAATCCCCTTCCCCAATGAGGAGACGACCCCGCCGGTTACGAATATGTACTTAGCCATTTTCCATCCCTTGTAGAATTGAGGCCCTAAACAATCTGCTCACCCTTTCCAGATCTTCGGGTGTGTCCACACCCAGTGATTCGTATTCCGTTTCCACCACCCGGATTCGGTACCCGTTTTCCAGCGCACGCAACTGCTCCAGCCGCTCTGCCTCCTCCAGCGGACCTACCGGCAGCGAGGAATAGGACAGCAGGAAATCCCGCTGATACACGTACAGTCCAATGTGTTTGAAATATGCCGTCCCCGACACTCGATCCCGGTCGAACGGAATCGGGCAGCGAGAGAAATAAATCGCATCGCCCTGATGGTCCGTGACCACCTTCACCACGTTCGGATCCTGAATCTCGCGCGGATCTTCGATCCGTTTCTTTAACGTCCCCATGATCACCGCGGGATCGTGCACCAGCGGCAATATCGCGGCATCGATCGCCGCCGGATCGATCAACGGCTCGTCACCCTGGATGTTGACAATGACCTCGGCATTCTCCGCCGACGCCACCTCCGCCACCCGGTCGGTACCCGAAAGGTGGTCGGCGCGCGTCATACGCACCCGTGCCCCAAAACTTTTTGCGGCGGCGTACACCCGGTCGTCATCGGTGGCAATGATCGTGCTTGTGAGGTA
>JAOAPT010000449.1 GCA_025463045.1 Candidatus Solibacter sp. | reverse complement strand
GCCCTCGTGTTCGTATTCTGCTGCCCGAGCCTCGATCAATGCGAACATGCGATCCAGGTTGCGCAGTAGTGCCGCGACGCGAGCCGACCTTGCGAATCTCGACGTCGATCACGCGAGGACAGCGTCGTCCCTTGGGGATCGGATCTCGAACTCGGTGTGTTGATGCGATCACGGAATCAGGGATATCGCAGAAACGGACGACGAAGGGCCGACTGCAGTGGGAACAGTGCCCGGATCGAAGTCGTACCGGGACTGCTGGTATGTGAGGAAGTCTGGTTGCCTGGCGGAGGGCTGGATTCGAGGTCATCCAACGATGGCTGCTTGTTTCTTCAGAACTGGCAGAAGACCGACAGGATCCAAAACGCAGGCGGATCGATTTCCTCCTCAGATCGGACTTTGCGCGTGATCACGTGGAGAGACAAAGGGCTGAGCTGCGCACAGGTCGCGGGTGAAGGGCGCCGAAGCGTGCATGATTTGTCACCGGGCGGAAGGCGAGCGGCGGAAGTTCGAAGCGCTGGGCCAATCGGAAGGCAAAGCAGACCGGCGCTGCGGAGAATTCGCGTCGGCCTGCTGCCCGGCTCAATTCCCGTTCTGCACAGTAACCACCAGCCCTGGCTGCGTGGTGGAAGTCCCGGCCGCGGCGCTGATCGGGAGATCGATCGCACCCTTGGAACCAGCGGGAAGAGCCGGAACCGTCACATTGATTTGATCCAAACCAGCCGCGCTCAATCCGGCGAATTGAACCACGGCAGGTGCCCCTCCAATCGTGATGGCTGGCGCGACCGCCAGATTCGCGGCGGAAGACACCACCAATCCATCGACGGCCGGATTCGTCGGACCAAACCCCGTGCCATAAACCACTATCACTTCTCCCGGTAATGCCGGCGTCGCCCCAGGCAGCGCAGTCGCCGGACCCACCAGCGACCCGTTCGCATGCGTGGCGATCGCATATTTTCCGATGGCGAAGAAGGCCGGCGCGGCGCTCTGTAATTGCGCGCTTGCGGAGACGCTGGCCACGCCTGTGTTCGTCACGACCACGGGCACCGGACCGGAAGCAGTATCGGCGGGCGCGATCACGTCAATCTGACGGGGGCTGACATAGTAGATGTACGCTGGTTTGCCATTCATCGTGACGGAGACGCCATCCAGTTGAACGGGGAGTTTGCCATTCGCCAACTCCGGCGGGGTCCAACTGCGCGTCGTGGCCGCAAGACCGGTACCGAAGATCGCGGTGTACGCTCCCGGTGAGACGGGCGTCGCGAAACTCGCGGAGTTGACCACGCCGTTCGAGGCGATCGCGGGAGCGGCCTGAATGCTCCCCAGCAGGCCGTGTGACTCGATCGTATCCGGCCCTGCGATACCCGCGGCGAAGTAGAGCGAGTTCGCATCGCCGCCGCTCGGCACGGCACCCGGAGTGGCGCGGCTGCCGTTGCCGAACGTCAGGCCCCACAGCCCCGTGATGTGAATCGTTGCGCCCGTGCCATCCTGTAGCGCGCCCAGAAACTTTCCGCTCGCGGCGTCGAATGCGTTGACTGTGCCGTCGCCAAAATTGCCCACTAACAGCGCCCCTCCGAAGTCACCAAACCCAGCGGGCGCAATCGACATGCCCCACGGCGAATTCAGCGGGCCTGCCGAAACCAGCCGCTGGAGCAGAAGGCCGTTGAGGTCGTACACATCCACGTAGCCGTTTCCAGGACCAGCCACATCGTCATGATGCTCGGCGTTCTGTTTGGCATACGTAACGTAGAGCGAACCGCCCAGGTTCTGGATGTTGAATGGCGCGAACCCTGCGGACACGGAGGGGTCGCGGAACGCTCCCGGCAAAGACAGCAGATTCATTTGGCCATCGAAGACGTCAACCTTGCCGTTGCCGAAATCGGCGGCGTAGAGCAGCGGCCCCTCCGAACGCGTAGCGGTCGCCAGGCCTTTGTAGACCGACCCTGCCGCAGAGCGGTCCGCCATGACCGCGGCGGATTTACCGGCCGCACCGTTCCATCCCGCAATCACGCCCTGCTCTGTGGAGAAGAGGAACGTAGCCGGAGCCGCGCCGACTATGAAGGACGTCGTGTTATTGACGATGATTCCCGATGGCGCTCCGGCACCGAATGCCGTGCCTCTACACTGCTGCACGGGAGCCGTCACGCCGCTCGCGCCTGGCACAGCGGCCACCAGAGCGTTGGCATTGCCGTTGCCATCGTAGATGCCGGAGAGGCCCGTTCCGTTCAGAGACACCCAGAGGGGACTCGTGGACGTGGCCACGATGCCCCACGGATTGATCAGGCACGGGTCGAGGTGATCGGCCATCCCCGCGACGTCTGAGACCAGATTGTGCTGCACGAACCGGTTCGCGGCGCTGCACCAGCTTCCGCACATCAGTGCGAATGTTCCTGAAAGTATTAGTTTCCGCATGTTGATTGTCCTTTCGTTACTGCGCGCCGTCTGTCTGCGCGCGCTTCACAACCGATTGCCCGACCTGCCCGCCTTGGGCCAGGCCCTGCGTAACGTCGAACATGGAGTGGATGAGGGCGTAGAAGGTTGAAGTCCCGGCATCCTGCGCCATGGCCGCAAGCGCCTGAGCATCGTTGGGGAAGAGATAGCTCAGTACCGTGGATGCCGCTCCCGATGCGCACGCATGTCCCGAGGGAAAGCCCGGGTGCTGCGGCAGCGCGAAGAGAGGGACGATCGTGGGATCCGCCTGCGAAGGGCGCTGTTCCAGGTAAGTGAACTTCGTGTCCCAGCAGGCGATGGTGGCATCGTGCTGCGCCACCGCTTCCAGCGCGTACACACGCGCCGCGCGCGGAGCATTGCCATCCAGATGGTTCTGGAAGATCTCCAGGTTCACGGTGTCCAGCCAGGGTGTAATGAATGAAGGCTGCCAGAACCATGCGGAGTGATTGGAGGCGTTGGTGCGCACGAAGTTCTTATCGAGTGCCACCTGCGCCTGAAAGTCGGAAGAACTCGCCGCGGGCGGCGCCGGCATACGGAACTGACTGCCCGAAGAAAGAGTCCATGGCTTCCAGGATCCGGCCAGCGGTGCGACGGGCGTCGCACTGCTCCACACTCCCGGCGCGGCGGGGAAGGATCCTGTGAACGGCGTGCTGGACCCATCAGCCGTCCCGTACCCTACCACCATTTGGCCCACCAGCCGGCCCAGTTGAAGACCTGCGTCGATATCGCTTGGGAAAGCCGCGCCGCCGAATACGCGCGACCGCGCGGCCTCTTCCGCAAGATCGGTATAGACCTCGCTGGTCGCCGGGAAGAGATAGGCCATCACCACCGACGCCGCGCCCGCCACCACCGCATGTTCAGAGGGGTACGCGGGCATATTGGGAATCGCGGTTAGTGGCTTGATACCGACGTCCATCGCGCTCGGAGACGGGCGGTTCCACGCGTATTTGGAGTCCCATGCCGCGATGGTCGCGTCGTAGATTGCCACGCTGACCAGCGCCATGCCGCGTGTGAACAGCGGCGCGGCGACGTTCTGCGCAAGCATCTGCTGCGACGCGATCTGCATCCATCGATAGCCTGGGGGGCCCGCATCCCAGTACGCGACTTGCGCCTTGGTGTCCGCGGTTGCCTCGGCCATCAGGTTCTTTATGGTTTGGATCTCGGCGGCGGAAACTGCCGCGTTGGGCGGCGCCGCAAGCCGTACTTGGCTGACCGAGGGTACTACCCAGGTTTTCCATGTACCCGCCGAGGGTTCGACTTGCGCGCAAAGCACGCGAGCCGACAGCGCGGCCACAGTCAAGAATTGATGTAATAGCAAAGTTCGCCTCATGCGATCCTGGACTTCGTGGCGGTGCCTCTTATTCCTGGCGCGCTTGAAGTTTACAGAAGGTTCACAGGCAACGTACGTTTACGACCCGGAGTCGTTTGTGCGGTGTCGGGAAAGAGAAGGCGCGAGGCCGATGCCAGGAGCAGCGCCGTGCTGCTGCTTTCAGCTTTTGTGATGATAAGGAATTCGCTGATCGTTGAAATCGTGTCCGACGAAAAGGTCCGACCGCCATGCCCCTGCCGAGCTTGGTATGCACCACTGCGATCGCGCCGCAGACGTTGCGAATCTCGTGGCACAATGCGCCGACCAGCAGTTAGAGCCGGTTAGAATCTGGCGCAGGTTGAACTCCGTGCGGTCACGCAACTCCTCGGAGGTATCGAAAACGATGGCCGCCAACCGTGGACCGGATCTAGTCTGATAGGTGGAAAACCAAACTCGCGTCAGGAACAATTCGCCGTCCTGCCTCCGCCCGCGGCACTCCATTTCCGCATGAAAGACGGGCGTTTCCCGAGCAGGAGTGGGAACTGTCGCGACCGCTGAAGAAAGCGGCGATCGGCTGCCCTTGCAGGCTGTCTTGCTCGACCCCAAAGAGTCGGTGCGCCGCAGCGTTGGCTAGCAGTACGTTGCCGTTCACGTCGAGGTGAAGATCGTGGCCGGACTGCTCGAGATCAATGAAAAATGTTCAACCTGCTCGTGAACAAGGGAAATAAGATGGCTGAGCAACGCCTCTCCGGCCGGCCCACTTAATACGATGCGAGTGTCCGCACCAGATGCAGCGCGATTCCCGCGCCCGTTCGCACCGTATGGAAGCGAGGCCGCGGAGCTTCGCACAACAGTCCCGCTTCGCCGGTAGAGCGCTCGAACGTCACCATCAGATCCGGTCCGCGAGTGCCCGCCAGCCTCGGTCCGATGCGCTGTTCGAATTGCGTAAAGCCGTAGTTCATCACCGAATATTTCCAGGGAATTTGCGGCGAGTAGGAGAAGCCCGAGAGCCATCCCGCGCCCGGCAGGAAGCCGCGCTCGAGCGCGAGCACCGGCAGGAAGCGCTGCCCGGTCGTCAGCTTCAAGATGCTCGAGTACGCCAGCAGATGGAAGCTCACGGTGTACGTCGACAGCTCCAGCAAGCCGCGTCCCCATGCCGGCAGGCGCGCACTGATCGACGCCGATAGCGGCAGCGGACCCGCGAAATTCCAGGCGCCATGCTGGCGCTCGCGGAGCGTGATCACGATATCCGCCGTGCCGGTGCGCTGGTCGGTGAGGATGCGGACGCCGTGCTCGTCCACCGGCTCGAACAGGCCCGACGCGTTCAGCCGGGTCACACTGCGGCGTAGCAGCAGATTATCCAACGGCACGCCTTCATCGAGCAGAAAGTGCCGGCGGATCACCGTATCGCTATAGTGCGGATGCCCCAGGAAGGTGATCCGCCCCACCGTATACGGCCTGCCGCTCTCCACTGTCGGCACGCCCGATTCGTCGAGGTGCGCGCTGAAATCGAGAATGCCCTTGCGTTCCGCGTCGCGCCGCTGATCGAACAGGCAGCCGCACAGCACCCTCATATCGATCGGCCGATGAAAAGCGCCGGGCGTCACCGCGAAGTTCACCGTCGCATCCTTCGCGCCGACCTCCTCGGTGGTGCGCACGACCGCGTCGTAATATCCCAGCTCGATGTAGTGTCCCTGCACTCGCGCGGCGTACTCGCCGATCGCCGCTGCGCTGTAGACCTTTGGCCGCGGATGAAGCGAAGTCTCGCCCGTGATCTTCAGCCGCAGCAATGTGCCGGGCACCACGTGGAGCAGCAGGTCGTAGCGCCCGCCCGCCGCGCCGGCGAAATTCCACGTGATGCGCGCGTTCGCGTAGCCCTTCGCGGTGAGCTGGCGCTGCGCCGCCATGGCGATCTCCTGCGCGCGCGTCTGCGTCAACATCGTGCCCGCGGGCACCGACATCTGGAT
>JAOAPT010000442.1 GCA_025463045.1 Candidatus Solibacter sp. | reverse complement strand
AATATTCGGAATCAGCACTTCGAGGCGGGGGACGCGATTTTTAATCAAGGGGATCTCGGGGATAGTGTGTACGTGATCCGGGCGGGGTAGTTCGAGGTGTGGCGCGATGGGAAGTTTCTGGCGACGCTCGGGGCGGGGGAGTATTTCGGCGAGATGGCGGTGATGAGCGATCAGTCGCGGAATGCTACGGTGCGCGCGAAGAGCGCGGTGGATGTGCTGCTGATTCCGAAGGACGATTTTGCGCGGTTGGGGGAGAATTTGCCGGCGTTCGCGGAGGTGTTTCGGGGGAGTAGGCGAAGAAGAGAAAATCTTTAGCCGCCGATGAACGCCGATTAACGCCGATAAACAAAGGATAGGGAGGGATGTCAGGGGAGGCGTAGGTACGGGACTGGCGGCGACGGGCGAAAGGATTGCACTTCGTGCCACGAGAGAGCTGCGGGAAGTTGGGCAAACTCGCGGGTGACGATGGCGCGGAGTTCGGCGGGGTCGGCGAGGGCTCGGATGTTGAGGAGGATCTCGTGGTCGCGGGCGGGGGAGGCGTCGAGGGCGCCTTCGACTTGCGGATCCTGGTGGTTCGCGGTGAGGGCGGCTTTCAGATAGCCGGAATTGCATTGTGTGAAGAGCTTCAGGTGGACGATGTCGGGGACGGTCGTTGCGAGGCGGTCGAGCAGGGGGCCGACTAACATGGCGGGGGAAATGGGAGGATTCGCGCGGACTGCGACTCGGGCGTTCAACCAGGCGAGGGCGGCCTCGGCTTCGGCATAGCGTGTGTAATCGAGCTTGAGGGAGTGTGTGGCGGGCGATGCGCCGCCGAGTATTTGGGCGAGCCATGCGGCGGGATCGTCGCCGCGATGGAAGACTACGTCGGCTTCGGCGACCTGGTGATCGTAGAGGAACTGCAGGTCGTCGTTTTGCGGACGGGCGTGGACGACTGCGGTGAGCGGCGCGACGCGGTAGCGATCGGGATAATCGCGGAGGAGAGGGCGGAGCGTGGTGGCGGCGATGTCGGTACAACTGCCGACGGCCTCGGCGAAGATGACTTCGGGCGCGTGGGCATCGAGGCGGGCGAGCGCGTCGAGGAGATCGGGGAAGCGGCAGCAGAAACAGCCGCCGGTGACCTGATCGGCGGGGACGGCGTGAGTCTCGACGAGGCGGGTGTCGACGAGGTCGCCGGCCTGATCGTTGAGGACGACGGCGACGCGCGTGCCGCGCTGCTGGAGAATGCGCGCGGCGGCGAGAATGAGGGTGGTCTTGCCGGCGCCGAGGAATCCGCCGACTACCGCGACGACTGGTTTCACAGGCGGAGTTCTTCGCCTTCTTTGAGGCTGCGGGCGGGGGTGAAGCGCTTGCCGTTCACGGTACACGTCTTGCATTCGAGCGTGCCGTGATCGACGCGGAGGGTGACGCCGGCGGGCGTGACGTGGAAGGTGCCCCAACCGGTGGCGGTGCTCCAGAAGGAGCGGAGGCCGGGCGCGGCTTTGATCGTCACGGCGTGCTCGCTGCCGCGATAGTGGAAGCCGCTGGCGGCGAGGAGCGTGCTCCAACTGGACATGGCGCGGGCGTAGTGGTGGCCGCACTCGGGCTCGTTCCACGGATTACGGCGCTCGCCATCGTAGCGGGCGCGGACGTTGCGTACGGCCTCGACGCCTTCGCGCGCCATCCCGGCGAAGATCATGTGGGCGGCGGCGAGGTACTCCTGGCCGGTCCACGATTCGGCGTAGTAGGGGAAGGGCACGTGGGGGCGCTCGGCCTTGCCGTAATCGCAGACCATGAGGGCGGGCTCGTCGTTGAGGACGTAGGTGCGCTGCACGCTGTCGTGATTGGTGAGGGTGCGTTTGTAGTTGTAGCGCCAGATGGAGTCGAGCGTTTTGCGGATGTTGGCGGGGGAGACGAGGGGGCCGAGTCCGGCGACGTCGGCGAGGTATTGACCGATCATTTGATCGAGGAGGCAGCCGCCGCCGACCTGATACTCGGGCGTCTCGGTGTTGGCACTGCCCATGTTGCTCAGGAGGTTCGGCGCGATTTTATCTTTGCTGAGGCCGCGGATTTTCTGGATATAGAACTCGCCGTTGAAGAGGTTGGCGTCGATCCACTTGCTGCCGCGTTCGAAGAGGGCGCGGTATTCAGTGGCGCTCGCGGTGTCGCCGGCGGCCCGGGCCATTTCTTCACCGGCACGGAGCGCGCCGAGGTAGAAGATGCCGCACATGGGATTGGGTCCGTAGAACTCGACGTCGTAGGTGTTGTGCTGCACGCCTTCGAGGACGCCGTCTTTGTCCGCGTCCCACCCGCCGGGGACCCAGGCGAACTCGATCGCCTTCTTAATGCGGGGCCACATGGTGCGCAGCCACTCGGCATCGCCGGAGAGCTGCCAGTCGAGATAGGCGTGCATGATCTGGCCCATCTGTCCATCGGCGGCGGCGATGTTGAAGCGATCGCCTTTGTGGGGGAGCTGCTCGCGGAAGCGGATGGCGCCGGCGTCGTCGAGATCGTAGCCGAAGCTGACGGCGCGGAGGGAGCGAGCGAAAGTCGGGAAGATGTGAGCCGTGGCGGTTTCGTAATTCCAGACGTGGCCGCAGCTTCCGTGGCAGCAGCCGGCGTGATCGTTGGCGCCTTCGAAGCCGTGGAACTCGCCGTCGGCGGTGCGGAAGCAGACCTGGGTGACAAGCGTGGAGAGATTGGCGGTGGCCGCGTCTTTGATGGCGTTGGGGATGGTGGATTCGCGGATGGCGGCGGCGAAGCGGCGCGTCTTTTTCTCGAGCGACTCGAGGTGCTCGGCGGCGTATGCGGCGGCGGTCCAGGCGTCGGGAAAGCGCGTGCAGTAGTGATTGCCGAGCAGGGTGTCTTCCTCGCCTTTCGCGGAGCTCCAGCCGCAGCGGCGCGGCGTGCGATTGGGGAAATGCCAGGCGAGAACGAAGGTGAAATCGGCATGGTCGCCGGGCGCGATGGTGCGGCCGAGGGAGAGAGCACCGACTGGGCCGGGATCTTTCGATTCGGGACCGAGCTCGCCATCGGCGGAGAAATCGTCCCAGAAAAACATGGGCGAGTTCCACCAGCGGCTGCGCTCCCAACCGCGGAGGTGAGTGATGCGCGCACCGGCGGGGTCGAGCGCGGCGACGACGAAGCTGCCTTTGAGCGCGTCGGTATCGGGGAGCTCGGGGCTATTCATGATGATGCCGGCGATACGGTCGGTCGCGCGATATTCGTTGGTGCGCGTGTCCTTCGCGGGAGTGCGGCCGGTGGGATTTTCGACGGACCAGGCGATCGAGACTTTGGCGGGTGCGGCGCTGGGATTGGTGACGCGGTAGCGGAAGATGGCGACGGGCAATCCGGACTCGTCGGGCTCGTGAGGGATGAAAGGGGAGAAGGCTTCGAGCGAGATTTTGACAGGGAGCGCGGCGTCGGTGAAGTCGACGCGGGCGAGCGGGAACTCGCCAGTGAAGGTGGAGGACGCGAGTCGGGTGAGGCCGGGGGCGTTCTTCGCGCCTAAGCCGCTGGAACCTTCGAAGGGCGGCTGGATGCGCGATTCGAGGACGCGGGCGACGGGCTTGCGATTGCCGGATTGCACCCAGATTGCGGGGAATGCGTATTGAGGCGCGTTGCCCTTGTCGGGACGGTTGAAGATCTCCCAATCGCGGAGCTGGCCGCGGCCGCCGAGGGAGATCGATCCGGCGCAGACGCCGCCGAGGGGGAATGCGATCGCGGTGAGATGCCGGCCGGTGAAGACGCGCGGGTAGGCGATGTCGGGCGTGGGAGGCGCGACGGGCGCGGCGGGAGTTTGTGCGGTTGCGTTGGTCTGGGCGGCGGCGCCGGCGAGGGCGACCTGTTGAAGAAAGGTGCGACGCTTCGTGGACATCACGTATAGAGTACAGCGGGGCGGGGAAGAGTGGGGTGGAGGGATTATCCCGGCAAACGCATGGAAAGATGCGCCTGTTCTCCAGCGTGAAATAGCCGAAGGTCCGCTGTCAAAACGGGACAATCGTACTCCATGGCGAGCGCGAGGTAAACGCAATCCCACAGAGACAGTTGATATTTCAGCGACAATTCGAATGCACGAGGAATGTGAGGGCGTGTCTCGCAAAGACGGGGGGCGCATTTTGTCATCAACGAGAAGGCATCGAGAGCTTGTTTACGGGTGAGCTCTTTGCGACGGTTGCGTTTCGCTAACAGGCTGGCGAGTTCCGCCAATAGAAGGTCCGGGGCGATTAACAGAACCTCGCCGGCCGCATAGCGGTCAAACCACGTAAGAGAGGCTGCGCGATCGGGTTCGGGCAATACCCATTTCGCGGCCACGCTGCAGTCCAGAACGAACGTGTCCGGCACCGCTTATCGCTCACGGTCGTCGCGGATCAAAGGCACGCTGTTCTCGAGCGGTGGTAGTGAGTTAGAAAACCTATCCAGTTCCTTCCGCAGGTTACTCAATTGCCGCCGCCGCTCTGCTTCGCATGCCTCTGCCTCCAGTGCCTGGATGATTTCGGCATTGAGGCTTCGCCTCTTTCTCTTGGCCTCTCGTTTAATCACTTTGTAGACGGCATCCGGGATATTCTTGACCCGTGATGTTCACGGAACCATTTTGGAACCATCTCGCGCTTATTGCAACTTCAGTTCGGGTAAGCGGAACTGTTGCCCGCAGTGAAACTGGGAGCGTGGCATTCCACGTGCTTGAAGTTTTGGAGTGCCGCTACGCGTCCAGGTGCTCTGGCTATTCGTGCTCGCTGCGCCGATTGCATGCGTGGCGTGGACGATTACGCACGAAGAGATTTTTCGCGAGGCGCATGAGTTCTGCCTGGAGCGCAGCAAGACTTGCCAGAACCTGGTGAAGCGAAAGTTTTTCTACGTGTTCACTTGCGAGTATTGCCTGAGTCATTGGATAACGTTTTTCTTCGTGGTGTTCACGGGGTACCGTCTGCTGCTCGACGATTGGCGCGGTGTGGTGATCGCCGTCTTCGCGCTGGTGTGGATGGCCAATGTCTACATGAGCATCTTCGGTCGGCTGCGGCTGGGGATCAAATCCGAGCGCACGGAAATCGAACTCAAAGAGAAGGTTCTGGAGCACCACAGATAAGGCGTCCGGCGAGCCACGTGCGGACGACTTCGATCTGGCCCGAATCGGTCACACGGAATTCCACGACGTCGCTGGGGTTCGGCTGCAGGTGTGCGGCGCGCGCGGGATTTTCTGTCGCCATGCGGACGGCGTCGGCGAGCGAGAGTCCGGCGAGGCGGATCAGGTTGGCGACGCCTCGATTCATGAAGAGCGCGCTGCCGGCGAGACGGTCGGTGCCGGCGAGCACGACGCGGCCGTCGTGTGTGAGATCCACGGGTTGGTCGGCGAGTAGATAGCGGCCCGGCGCGGCGCCGGCCGGAGTCGAGGCATCGGTGACCAGGACAGAGCGCTCGATGCCTTTGGCGCGAATCGCGGATTTCAGGAAGGCGGCGCCGAGATGGATGCCATCGACGATGAAGCCGGCCATCAGGCGGTCGTCGGCGAGCTGGTCCCAAATGTAGTTGGGATGGCGGCGGAGCAACTGGTGCGCGCCGTTGCCGAGGTGAGTGGAGAGCGACGCGCCGGCGGCGACGGCGTCGGCGAGCTGTGAAGCATCGGCCTGCGTGTGGCCGATCGATGCGACGACTCCGCGTGCCACGATGTGCTCGATGTAGGCCGGCGTGCCGGGATATTCAGGTGAGATCGTTACGATGCGGATCAGGCCGCGCGCGGCTTCCTGCCAGCGATCGAACTCGCTGGTATCGGGGGGACGGACCCACTGGCGGGGATGAGCTCCGCGCGGGCCATCGTCAGGGGCGATGTGCGGACCTTCGACATGGAATCCGGCGATCGCGTCGCCTTCGTCGAGCTGCTCGCGCGCGATCGCAAGGTTGCGCAGGCAGGCTGCCATTTCGGTGGGCGCTCCGGTGATGACGGTGGGGTAGAGGCGCGTGACGCCGGTGGCGAACTGCGCGTGCAGGGAGCGTGCGATGTCTTCGAGCGTGGTTTGCGGATGGTTGTAATCGACGCCGGCGAAGCCGTTCACCTGGAGATCGATGAAGCCCGGGGAAAAATAAAGTCCCGGCGCGGGCGCTCCGGCAGTTGCGGTGCGCGCGTCGACTCCGGAACAATTTACGAGAGACATGATTTATTCACAAGTTTGCCACACGCGACGGTGTGTAAGTACATGTTTTGGCGCGGCAAGAAAGGTGTGCAAAAGAGGAATATCCCACTGGCGTTTCCGCCGCGAGGAGGTTACAAAGGGAGAGTCCTTTAGGCGACTGCGCAACCAGGATGGCAAATCTCGGGGGAGGTAGTCATTCTGGTTGCGCAGCTCTGCCTGGGCATTCCTAACCGCTTACAATGCTACGTTGGCTGCTGCGTGTACGGGCGAAAGCCAGCCGTGGGTATCTTTGCGCGTCCCGTTGATCACTCCGAAAAATTCGTGCTGCAGACGCTCGGCGATGGGGCCGCTGCGGCCGTTGCCGATGGTGATGC
>JAOAPT010000406.1 GCA_025463045.1 Candidatus Solibacter sp. | reverse complement strand
CCGATTTCGGCCACTATGACGAGAAGCTGCTCCTGCTAGACGCCAGCTACACGATCCGGAGCGACGCCGCGTGGAGGGTGGTCCATCACGAGGATGGAAACGGGCGGGATGCGCGGAGGATTAACCGGCTGCTGCGCAACTCCGTGTTCACCGCGATCCTGCGTTATACGGCTCGGTGCGTCGCGCCCGGCCTGCTGGTGCATGTCTATCGATACCTGCGAATTACCTGGAACTCCGGGATCCGCGATTGGGGCGGGCGCGTTATGGACCGCGTTGCAACTGACGAAGTCCTTCGGCTTCCAATGCGCGAGCGCCGGCCGGTTCGATTCGCCACAATGCGCCAGATCCCGGCGCCTGAGAGGTGATTATGAACCCAAACGCTACTGATCACATCGCCCCTTGTCCCTGGCACATTGCCTTGCTGGCAGGGATGACTCGCCGAATGCCGCGCGGGCGCTACGTATTCATGCACAACGTGCGGCCGACCCTGCCTCCGTTCTGGCTCGGTTTGCACTCGGGAGGCTTGTTCGTGTGCGACCTGCAGGACATCATCTGCCGGGAAGTCTGTTTCACCGGCAAATACGAACCCCAGGAAACCGCAATCGTGGACCAGGTCCTCAAGAGCGGTATGACTTTCGTGGATGTGGGAGCGAACTGGGGCTACTTCAGTCTGCTGGCGGCCTGCAAGGTTGGCACTCGCGGTCGGGTGATCAGTCTGGAGCCTGACCCGCGTATGTTCGCGACGCTCGCCGCCAACATAGAGCGCAATCTTATGGCCCAGATCACCGCCGTGCCCGTGGCCGCCGCCGATGGTCGCGGATCGATCACGCTGGCGGGCTACGACGACCACCACTGGAATCGCGGCATTTCCAGGATTGCGGCCGAGGGATCGCCGACAGGCGGCGTGTCGTTTCAGGTGGATAGTTCACGGGTGGACGACCTGCTCGACGAGCAAGGCGTAGATCGTGTGGATCTCTTGAAGATGGACATTGAAGGCGCGGAAGACCTGGCGCTCTCCGGCATGGCGGAGGGGTTGCGCCGGCAGCGATATCGCAGAGTGCTGCTGGAAGTCCACCCCGCCGACCTGGCGTTGCGCGGCCGGACGCCGGACGAAGTGTCGGGCTTGCTCTCCGGCGCGGGTTATCGGGCCTTCCGCGTTGACGATTCCAATGCCGCCACCCGCAGGGCATGCTATGCCCGCCGGCCGGACGCGCGGGAGTTTCTCTCGCCCGTCGCCGAGGTCACTGTGCGCGATCGCTGTCATTTTTTGTGGGTAGCCAGAGGGGAAAGGGAATTGTGATGCGCTGGGTCATTCTCACAGGCGAATATCCTCCCATGACGGGCGGCGTCAGCGATTACACGCGGCTGCTGGCGCGCGGCCTTGCCCAATGCGGAGACGAGGTGCACGTCTGGTGCCCCGCATGCGACGGCGCCGGGCCGCGCGATCCGGGCGTGCAGGTCCACCGCATCCGTTCGTTCGGCCCAGGAGGCTTGCGAAATCTGGATGCAGAATTGGAGCACGTGCCGCGGCCATATCAAATCCTGGTGCAGTACGTGCCTCACGCGTTCGGATGGAAAGCGATGAATGTTCCCTTCTGCGCTTGGATATACGGCCGCAGGCGGGAGGACATCACCGTGATGTTCCATGAAGCCGTGTTTCCCATGTCGTGGTCTCAGCCTCTCTCGCACAACTTTCTCGGTGTGGTCACCAGAATCATGGCCGCTCTGGTTTTGAGAGCTTCGAAGCGCAACTTCATTTCGGTTCCGGCGTGGCAGCGGTTCCTGGAGTGCCTGCATCCGCGGGCGCCGTTCGTATGGCTGCCTGTACCGGCGAACATTCCGTGCACGCGCGCGGACCATGTGAGCGCCATCCTACGCCAACGGATCGCGGCAAGCCCGAACACGCGGGTGGTGGGTCATTTCGGCACGTTCGGCCGATTGCTGCGGCCTATGCTGACGAGCCTGCTGCCGCCCATTCTGGCCGGCGATGATCGGGTCGGCCTGCTGATCGGCCCGGGTAGCGTAGAGTTCGCAAGGGAGTTGGTGCGGTCGCATCCCGGGTTGGAGGGCCGCTGCTACTGCACCGGCCCCTTGGTGCCGGACGATGTAGGGCCGTGGTTGGGGGCAGCAGACATACTGGTGCAACCCTACCCGGATGGGGCCAGCGGCCGGCGAGGCACCCTGATGGCCGGACTCGCCTTGGGACTTCCCATTGTTACCAACGAAGGGGAGGCCACGGAGCCGGTTTGGAAAGAATCCTGCGCGGTGCGCTTTGCGTCCGCGAATTCGCCGGAAATGTTCGCGTCCGCCGCGGAGGAACTGCTGGCGCACGAGAATCTCCGTAAAACAACGGCTCGGAACGCCCTCGCTCTGTATACCGGGCGGTTCGCGATCAAACATACGATAGGTGCGCTCCGCCAGTCTGTCGGACACCCCGGCACAGCGGCTGCGTTGAGCGACCCGGAAATCAAATGCTCATGCGCCCAAACGGATTGAAAGAAGATTCCATAAGGTACGGCACTGCCATGAAAGATCGGCTGGACCCCGCAGACGTCATCGCCGAACGATATTACTATTCTCACTCCAAAGACATGCCGGCGATTGTGATTCAGTTGGGACGGCCGCTCAAAGAGGATGACGGACTGTACCACTGCAGCTTTCGCTTCCTGGGAGAGATCCGGAGCGAAGTCATGGGCATGTTCGGCCTGGATGGATTAGATTGCCTTGAGAACACCCTGAAAGAGATTGAGATCCAGGTGGCGAGCGTGAACGAAATCCTCTACAGGGGCATGCTCCGATGGGCCGGCAGCGAGACGATCAACCACCCGGAATGATCGTCTCGACCTCGCCCCCGTGTTCGTTGCGGGTAGCCGTGGTCAGCGATTTTCTGGAGGAGCGGTGGCACAGCATGGACCTGGTCGCGCACATGTTACTCACCAGTCTGCAGCAATACCCCGGTACGCCGATGTCGGCTGCCGGCGTGCGCCCTCCGATGCGCCTGCGGTTTTCGAGGCTGCCTGTGCTCGGCCGCGGCCGCACGGCCAGGAATGCGGACCGCCTGATCAACCGGTTCGCGGATTACCCGCGGTACCTGCGTTCGCAGCTCAGCAGGTTCGATCTGTTTCACATCGTAGACCACAGCTATGCCCATCTGGTACACACGCTCCCGCCCCAGCGCACCGTGGTGACCTGCCACGATCTCGATGCCTTCCAGTGCATTCTGGATACTGCAAGCGATCCTCGCTCCGCGCTATTCCAAGCGATGACCCACCGCATCCTGGACGGATTGCAGCGTGCGGCGCGCGTGGTGTGCGTAAGCCGCGCCACCCGGAACGAACTGCTGGCATACCGTCTGGTGTCACCCGATCGCCTCCGCGTGGTCCCCAACTGTATCCACCCCGCGTACTCGCCGGACGATGAGCCCGCCGGCCGGGCGGTAATCGATTCGCTGCTAGGGCCGCCGGAGCCCGCAAACCCGGAACTCCTGCATGTGGGCAGCACCATCCCGCGCAAGCGCATCGACGTGCTGCTTCGGGTGTTTGCCGAAGTAAGAAAATCGCACCGGCGAGTGCGCCTCATCCAGGTGGGCGGCCCGTTCACGCAATCGCAGCAGGAACTGGCTGGCCAACTGGGCCTCACGGCCGACGCCTTGATCGTGGCTCCAACTCTGGACGTGCAGGCGCTGGCGGCGGTCTACCGTCGTGCCGCGCTGCTCCTGGTTCCCTCTGAACGCGAGGGGTTCGGCTTGCCGGTTGCCGAAGCCATGGCGTGCGCAACGCCCGTGGTCGCCAGCGATATCCCGGCGCTCCGCGAAGCGGGCGGTGCGGCGGGTTCCTACTGCCCGGTCGCGGACTGCGCGGCTTGGTCGCGGGCCGTGATCGGGCTCCTCGAAGAGCGCGCCGGCCAACCCGAAGATTGGAACGTACGCCGGCAGCGGTGTGCTGCCCAGGCCCGCCAGTTCAGTCCTGCCGGCTACGCCAAGGCGATGCTGGGTATCTACAACGAGTTAGACACCAATTAGAGGTACCTATGATACAGACGTTCGATGTCGTGGACCGCTATTCGCAGCGATCGAGTCACCCGTTCGCGGAGCAATGGGAGAAGCGAAACTACAAACTCGGCCGGCCCCTTCGGGTGCTTCAGGTCGGCAAGTTCTACTCTCCGGTGTATGGCGGGATGGAGACCCATCTCAAAGCACTGTGCGATGGTATTAGTGCGACAGTCCAGGTGGAAGCCGCGGTCTCTAACCGTTCGCGTAAGACCGTTTGCGAGACGATCGACGGTATTCGCGTGCGACGCTCGGGCACGCTGATGAATCTGGCGGGCGCCGCAGTCTCACCTGGCCTGATACGCGCGATTCGTGAGAGCCGCGCGGACGTGATCCATCTTCACCTACCGAACCCGACGGCCATTCTGGCTTGGATCGCGAGTAGAAATCCGGCCTCCGTGCTGGTAACGTACCACTCGGACATCGTCCGGCAAAAATATCTCGGGATGGCGTTCTCCCCGATACTGGATTACGCGCTGCGGCGCAGCGCCGCGATCCTGGTCAGTTCCGCCGAATACGTGCGGACCTCGCCGGTGCTGTCACGCTTTCAAAAGCGATGCCTCGTGATTCCGTTCGGCATCGACCTCGAGCCGTTCGATAATCCGGACCTCGCGGCCGTATCGCGAATCCGCCGGATGTACGGCGAACGGATCGTCCTCGCCGTGGGGCGCCTGGTGTACTACAAAGGCCTCGAGTACATGATCCGCGCGATGAAGGACATCGACGCACATTTGCTGGTGGTCGGAGTCGGACCGCTGCAGCCGGAGTTGGAGCGCGAAGTGGCGGCGGCCGGTGTCGGTAATCGCGTAACATTTCTCGGCCGGGTTGACGACGTAGTGGCCTACTATCACGCGTGCGACGTCTTCGCGCTGCCCTCGGTGGAACGCAGCGAATCGTTCGGCCTGGTGCAACTCGAAGCCATGGCGTGCTCCAAGCCCGTCGTCAACACTGACCTGCCCTCTGGAGTGCCCTGGGTTTCCATCCACGGCGAGACTGGTCTCACCGTGAAGCCGCGCTCTGCCGAGGTGCTCGCCGGGGCAATCAATAGCCTGCTGTCCAATCCCGCGCGCCGGCTGGTGCTGGGTCGGGCCGCGCGCCGTCGGGTGGAGGATGAATTCACGAAGGGACTCATGCTGCGGCGGACGCTGGAAGCCTATGTGCTGGCGCTCTGCGGCCGCGCGCCGTCGGAAAGTGCCGGCGGGATCCAGGCCGAAACCGTCGACGATAGCGCGGTGTTCGCGTTGGCGCACGCGGCCCGCGAGGCGTAAGTCCAATGATCAAGCGGGCCATCGATATTGTGGTGTCGTCCCTGGCGCTAGTGGTGCTGTCGCCGGTGCTGGCGGCGATTGCCATTGCAGTCCGCCTCACATCTCCCGGTCCGGCGCTCTACCGGGGCGTGCGGGTGGGCCGCAGTGGCCGCGACTTCCGCATCCTGAAGTTCCGTTCGATGGTGGTGGATGCGGAGTCCCGGGGCGGATCGGCCACAGCCAACGACGATCCGCGCGTGACGCCGATCGGACGGTTCCTGCGCCGCTATAAGCTGGACGAACTGCCGCAGTTCATCAACGTGCTCGTGGGCGACATGGGCTTGGTGGGCCCCAGACCGGAGGTCCGTAAGTACGTGGACACCTATACCGTTGACCAGCGGCGAATCCTCCAGATTCGTCCCGGAATCACCGACTGGGCGACCATCTGGAACGTGGACGAGGGCTCAGTCCTGGCGGGCTGCGCGGACCCTGAGGCAGAGTACGAGCGGTTGGTCCGGCCCGCCAAGCTCGCGCTCCAACTCCGTTATCTGGAAACGCAAGGCACGCTTACTGACGCAAAAATCCTCTGCTTCACGTTGGTGAAACTGGTCCGCAAACGGTGGGTGCCGAAAGAACTCGCCGGATACGGAACGGCTTTGAACCCCAAACAAGACGCCCTTGTGGGCAACCGGGACTCAGCGTAGGCCAGACGGCGCAAAGCTCACCCGATTATTTCAGAAAGGCAGCCGGACGAGGCTGTAACACCCACTCACTATGAAAAGAGCCATTGATATCATTCTCTGTTCAATCGGACTGGTTGTACTTTCACCACTCCTTCTGCTGCTTATGGTTGTTGTTTGCATTGCCTCCGCCTCGCCACCG
>JAOAPT010000314.1 GCA_025463045.1 Candidatus Solibacter sp. | reverse complement strand
CGCGATCGCCTCCGCATACTGCTTGCGCGTCATGTAAAGCCGCGAGCGATTCTGTAGAGCGAGCACGTACGAGGGGTTCAACTCCAGCGCGCGCTTAAAGTCGATGAGCGCATCGTCCAATTTATTGGTATCCAGGTACGCCAGCCCGCGATTATGGAACGCCACCGCGGAGTACGGAAACAGTTCGATGGCGCGTGTATAATCGCCGATCGCCTGCGGGATCCGCCGCAAATCGGCGTTGACGTGACCGCGCAATTCCCAGGCCGGGGCCATCTTCGGATTCAACGCAATCGCGGAGTCCAGCGCCTTTGCCGCACTCGACAGATCTTTCGCGCCGTGCATCCTCACGCCTTCACGGAAGAAATCCTCTGCCGTCGCCGGTGGTGGTACTCCCTCGGGACGAGCCGCCGACGGAGTGGCAGATATCGGAGACACCGGTGCGGAGTTCGACGGCGGCGGCGCGCCCGCCCGCGCCTTTTCGATCACCTCGCGCAGCTTATCTTCATTGCGTCCGCCAATCAGGTAATCCGCCACCAGACCCGCCTTATCGATCGCGACCAGCGTGGGGTACGCCTGCACTCCATAGCGCGCGACAATGTCCGCGCCCTTCGAAAACAGCACGGGGAACGTGTACTTTTCCTTGCCGATGTACTCGCGAACCAGGTCGTCGTCTTCGTTCACATCGACCGCCAGAATCACGACGTCCTTGCTCCCGAGCTCGCGGTGCAGAGTCTCGAAATGCGGCATCTCGGCGCGGCACGGTGCGCACCACGTCGCCCAGAAATCGACCAGCACGACCTTGCCCTTGAAATCCTCGAGCGCGAGTTCGCCGCCCTTGAGACTACGTAGCCGGAAGCCCGGTGCGGCGCGTCCCACCAATTGCGGCATCGGAATCGACGGTCCGCCGAAGAAGTTCGGAGAGTTGCCCGCCCGGATCGCCGAAGCCCACGTATCCAAACGCTGCCCGCCGCTCTTCCAAAACTTGCGGCACAGCTCGATATACGCCAGCACCGTCTCCCGCTCGCCCTTGGCGATCAGCTCCTGCGCCAGATTCCAATTCGGCCCGAACGAGCCCAGTACGGGCGATCCCGGATTATCTCCCGCCGCCAGCAGCCGCCGCTTGCCCTCTTCGATATCGCCTTTCTTAACCGCGATCCGCCCCAGCACGATGTTGCCGTTGTGCTGAGCGCCCGCGTAATTGCCATCGGATTTCGGCACCGCGAGCGATTGTGTAGCGGTTTCCCCTGCCTTCGCCATATCGCCGTTTGCGAAGTACGCCTGCGCCAGATCGGCAAGCGCGTAGCTCCGTGGACCGCCTTCGCCGCCGAACCGAACCGATTTCTCCAGCAGCGCGATCTTCTCCGCCAGCCCGGTCTTGCGGGACGCGGAAGTCCAGTACAACGACGCCAGCCCGTTCTTCCATCGCGCGCTGTTCGGCTCCAGTTCAAGCGCCAACTGGAACAGACCTTCCGAAAGCGCAGTCGCCGAGTTGAGTTCGGCCGTCCGATTCCGCATCTGCAGGGCGGTCAACTGCGTGGAAAGTGTGTCGGCGGCGCTGCCGATCACTTGCGCACTCTGCGTCGACGCCAGTTCCCGGCGTGCACGCGCAGCCTCCTCCGATTTCGCGACGCCGTCGTCGAACGCCGTCGCCTGGCCGCGCCGATCGACCTGCTTCACTCCGAGCACCGTCAGCGCGAGGAGATTGCCCTTCGCGGTGTTCAGCCGCGGATTACCCGGATTCGCCGCCAATCCCTCGTCCACCAATTCGCGCGCATAGGTCAGATCCGTAGTGCGATAAAAGTTAACCGCGTTAGCGAAGATATCCTGCGATGGCGTCCCCGCAATCTGAGCGTGCCACAGCCGGTCTGCGTCCGCCCACAACTCAGGGTCCGCCAGCGGTGCGCCGGATTTCTCCACTACAGCGAACATTTCCCCCAGCACCGAGGCGCCAGGTTTGTTCTCGATCAACCACAGTAGGTGCTTTCGCCGCAGCGCCTTCCCGCGTTCCACCGGCATTGTCGTCAATGATGCCGTGCGGAGGATTTGCGCGCGCGCCTGAACATCGTCGGGATTGCTTTGCAGCCGCGCCTCGAGTTCATCTGTGTTCGGTGGCGTCTGGCCTGTAAGTAGAGATAGGGCCAGTAAGGCGGCGACCAGGGCGCGAGATAACATGCGGCGAACTCCCCTGGAATAGTGACACAGCCACAACCGGGGAGCAAGCCGGCGACTATCTCGGCTTGTAAGCGATCGCTTCGATTTCCACGTGGATGCCGGGCACGGCGAACCCGGTTACTACCGTGGCGCGCGCCGGCTTCGCCTCGCCGAAAAATTCGGCATAGACCGCATTCATCGCGGCAAAATCGCCGGCATTCAGCAGGAACACGCCGCACTTGACGACGTCCGCCATCGTCGCGCCGGACGCTTCCAGCAGGCCCTTGATGTTATTCAGCACCTGGCGTGTTTCGTCCGCGATCTCTCCCGTTACCGGAGCCACCTGCCCGGACACAAAGATGAAATCGCCCGCGCGCACAGCCGGTGAATACGGACCACGCGGAGCCGGAGCGCCCGGAGGCGAAATTCGCTCGATCATGTTAGTGTCCTTCCGCTTCCAGGAAGCGCTCGACTTCAATCGCCGCCATGCAACCCGCGCCCGCGGCCGTAATCGCCTGGCGGTAAGTCCGATCCTGCACGTCGCCCGCGTGGAACACGCCCGCAATGTTAGTGCGCGCGCCGCCCTTCGACAAGATGTAGCCGTCCGGATCGGTTTCGATCTGTCCTTTGAATACCTTCGTGTTGGGAATGTGCCCGATGGCGAGGAAGAAGCCGTCCACTTCCTGATCCCAAACCTGGTCGGTCTTCAGACTGCGCAGCCGGACGCCCGTCACCAGCTTCTTAGATGCGTCGTACACTTCCTCGACCACGGTATTCAGCATGAACTTGATCTTCGGATTGTGCCGCGCGCGATCCAGCATGATCTTCGACGCGCGGAATTCCTCGCGCCGGTGCACCAGCGTCACTTCGCTGCCGAACCGCGAAAGGAAGTTCGCTTCCTCCATCGCGGAATCGCCGCCGCCGATCACCATGATCTTCTTTCCGCGATAGAAAAACCCGTCGCATGTTGCGCAACTGCTTACGCCGTGCCCAATCAACCGGTGTTCGCTTTCGAGCCCCAGCCATCGCGCGCTGGCGCCGCTCGCGATAATCACCGTGCGCGTCTCGATCCACTCGCCTTCGATATTCAGGCGGAACGGGCGCTGCGAAAAATCGGTGTCGATGACGGACCCGTGCATGAATTCGGCGCCGAAATTCACCGCCTGTACCTTCATGTTCTCCACCAGGTCTGGTCCGTTGATGCCTTCGGGAAAACCGGGAAAGTTCTCCACCAGCGTCGTCAAGGACAACTGGCCGCCGGCTTCGTGGCCGGCAACCACGAGAGGCTTCAGGTTGGCGCGGGCCGAGTAGATCGCGGCCGTGTTGCCGGCGCAACCCGAACCTATAATTACAACGTTTCTCATCGGTAGATTTTCAGGTTAGCACGAGCGCCTACCTGCCCTCGTACCATTTCAGCCTCGTCGAATCGATGCACGCGATGTCCGTGTGGCCATCCTGATTCAGGTCTGCGATCGCGCAGGCAGCGGCCCCCATATCCTTATCGAGCACCGTCCGCGTCCACTGCTTGTCGTACGTATAGAGGTACACGCTGCGCGGTGCGCCGCGGAATCCCGCGACGATCTCCGCGTTGCCATCGCCGTTCAAATCGGCCGCCTGGATCGTGTGCCCATCATTCAGTGTCGTGTCGATCACTTCGCGCTCCCACTTCCCCGAGCCCTCCGTGTACACCGCCACCTGATTTCCGTGCCACGGCTCGATTGCCGCCAGAAACCGCTTCTTCCCAAGGTGCCCAATCGCAATATCGCTCGATCCCGATTTCGGCCACGCCGCCGGGTCGCCCTTCGCAACTTCCTTACGCGTCCACTTGCCGTCTTTGCCGTAGCGGAAAAGATGAATGCCGTTGAAACTCGCGGTCAGCACGTCGTCGCGCCCCGTGCCGTCCCAATCCGCGATCAGGATGCCGTGGACCACGCCCGAATTCTCCGTGCTGATCACGCGCCGCTTCCACTCCCCCGGAACGTAGTAAACCAGCGGCGTCTGGTCGCGATAATCCGGCGCACTGGCAGCCGCGCCGGTCAGCGCCGCGTTGATCACCACCGGTTTGCCGTTGCCGAAAATATCGGCCACGCGCAGGCGATGGCTGGTCGTCAGGCGGTCGATCTCCGTCGCCGTCCACGGCTCGCGCGGATCGCCATTCCGCCGCAGCACGCTGACCATCCCGATGCTGTCCTTCGCCTGATTCGCGAACTCACTCGCCAACACGATCTCGTCGCCCACAACGGCGCAGTTGATCATGCGATTCTGGTTCGCCGCCAGCACATGGCGCTGCCAGCCGGGATTCTCGTACCACACCAACTCGTGCAATCCGCTGGCGAGCGCGATCAAATCCGGCCGTCCATCGTGATTGAGGTCGGCCACCACCACCTGGTATCCGCCCTTCAGATCGCTGGTAATCGTGTGCTCGGTAAACGCCGGCGGCGCGGCCGCAAGCAGGGGTAAAGCGAGCAGGGCTAAATCGAACAGCAGACTAAACAGGCGGCGCACGCTCCACAGTATACTGAAACCCGATACTGAAACCCGAGACTGAAACCCGATACTGAAACCGGATATGAAGAAGACTGTATTGATTTTGGCGGCCTCCGCCGTTCTGGGGATGGCCCAGACACAGCACCTCGGCGACTATAAACAACTAACTCACGGCGGCCAGAACGCCGAAGCCTACTGGTCCCCCGACGGCAAGCGCCTCATCTTCCAGACCACTCGCCCGCCCTACGAGTGCGATCAGATCTTCATCATGAACGCCGACGGCACCGACCAGCACCTGGCCTCCACCGGTAAGGGACGCACCACCTGCGGGTATTTCCTCGCCGATAGCAAGCACATCGTCTACGGCTCGACGCACCTCGCGGGCGACGCCTGCCCGACTCCACCGGACCGCAGCAAAGGCTACGTCTGGGGCGTCTTCCCTGGCTACGATATCTTCGAAGCCACCGACGCCGGCAAGATCGAAAAGCGGCTCACCGATACGCCCGGCTACGATGCCGAGGCGACCGTGAACTGGAAGACCAACAACATCGTCTACACCAGCCTCGCCAGCGGCGATCTCGATCTGTGGACTATGAAACCGGACGGCAGCGCGAAGAAGCAGATCACCAAAACTCCCGGCTACGATGGCGGCGCCGTCTTCTCGCGCGATGGCAAGAAACTCGTCTGGCGCTCCGGCTATCCCAAGAACGATGCCGAGGTGAAGCGCTACCAAGATCTCCTCGCGGAAAACCTGACCGCCCCCATGAAGATGGAGCTGATGGTCGCCAACGCCGATGGAACCGGCGCCAAACAGATCACCAATTTCGGCTGCGCCAGCTTCGCCCCCACCTTCACCCCCGACGGCAGGAAGATCCTCTTCGCGTCCAACAAAGCCGAGTGCGACAGCCGCAAGTTCGAACTCTACCTGGTGAACGTCGATGGTACCGGCCTCGAACAGGTGACGAACTTCGGCGGCTTCACGTCTTTCCCGGAATTTTCCCCGGACGGCAAGACCCTCGTCTTCTGCACCGACAAAGACGCCAAGGAACGCTACGAGTTCAACATCTTCACCGCCAAGTGGCAGAAGTAACCGCGACCGTCCACGCGCTGGCCCACCAAAGGCGATCAAGAACGCCGAGCCCCAATCAGAGCCGCGACCGTGACTCGCGCTTTGGCGAGCGAGGGAGCGCCGAGCGCATGTCAGAGATAAAGCTCCCTGACCGTCGCCGCTCCTACGGCCGCGCTGTCATCCGAAGACTGACCTGCACCGTCTCGCTTGCGGCACTAGTTCCCTGCGTTAGTGGATTGAGCATTGAGGGCAGCCGCGCTCCATAGCACAGCCGCAAGAATCGGAATAGCAGGTTGTGGAAACATACCTCTCCCTTAGAGCGAGTAGTTACAAACCCGTATCCCGATTGGATGTATTATACAGGTTCTCTTTACGTTGGCAAGCGACGTACGTTAACGGCCGCCCGGGTGGAATGTGTACCGCAGCATGAGTGTGTGGGTCGCCGAAGTAACGCCATAGTCCGTGGAAAAAACGTACTGCGCGAACAGATTGGGCGTGAACCGCCAGCCCGCCCCGTAGTCCGAGAAGCGCGATGCGTAGAGATTCGCCGGATTCATCG
>JAOAPT010000278.1 GCA_025463045.1 Candidatus Solibacter sp. | reverse complement strand
CAGGGCATCACGACTACCACCGAACCGAGTGTCGGCCGGAACCGCGTATCGGCCGGAACCGAGCATCGGCGATGATGGACTCTGGCAAGACGTTTCCCGAAATTGTCGAGTTCCTGGATGCAGAAATTCCAGGGAACTCCATACAAAACTTGATGGCGGCGCGCGCGGCGGTTGGCAAACCGATCTCGGCGGAGCTAGCGCGGGCAGCGGGTCGTCCGGGGAATGGATTGAATCGTCGGCCCTTCCGCCGCCTGCTATCATAGAACTTCATGTCAAATGCCATTCCCACGGTGGTCATTGTGGGCAGGCCCAACGTCGGAAAGTCCACCCTTTTCAACCGAATCACTGGACAGCGCCGCGCCATCGTCGGAGACGAACCCGGGATCACGCGCGACCGCCTTCATGGGGCTGCCGAACACGACGGCCGGCACTTCGAGCTCATCGACACCGGCGGTATCGTCGTCCACGATCAGGAGTACATCCCCGCTCAAATCCTGAAGCAGGCCGAATTCGCCCTCAAGGCCGCCGACCACATCATCTTCCTCGTTGACGGCCGCGCCGAAATCACCGGCAGCGACCGCGACCTCGCGCAGATGCTCAAGCGCCTCGGCAAGCCCGTCTCGCTCGCGGTCAATAAGATCGACGCCGAGGTGCGCCAGAACCTCGTCCACGAATTTTACGGCCTCGGCATCGCCGACATCTTCCCCGTTTCCGCCGAGCACGGCACCGGCGTCGACGCCATGCTCGACCGCGTCACCGAGGGCTTCCCGCGCGGCGAACGGGCCGTCGAGCCCGACATGCCCAAGGGCATCAAGGTCGCCATCATCGGCCGCCCCAATGTAGGCAAATCGACGCTGCTCAACGCGCTCACCGGACACGATCGCGCCATCGTCTCGCCGATCGCCGGCACCACCCGCGATGCCGTCGACGAGACCGTCACGCACGAAGGCCAGGAGTTCGTTTTCGTCGATACCGCGGGCATCCGCCGTAAAGGCAAGACGCACGATATGGCGGAGAAACTGAGCGTCGTCATGGCGCGCCGCCACATCCGCATGGCGCACGTCGTCCTGCTCGTCCTCGACGCTACCGAAGGCGTCGTGGCGCTCGATACCACGATCGCCGGCTACGCCCACGAAGGCGGCCGGGCGCTCATCATCTGCGTCAATAAGTGGGACGAGGTCAAAGGCCAGGCGGCCGAAAAGAAGAATGCCTTCGAGCAGCAGATCCGCGACGAGTTCAAGTTCCTCGACTACGCGCCCGTAGTCTTCCTCTCCGCGAAATCCGGCTCGAACGTCCCCAAACTTTTCCGCCTGATCAAGGAGATCTACGAGTCGGCCTCCAAGCGCATCACGACGGGCGAGTTGAACCGCTTCGTCGATCACCTGCATTTCGAAGAGCGCCGCATCTTCTACATCACCCAGCACTCGATCCGCCCCCCGGCCTTCGCTGTTTTCACCGACAAAGGCCCCGCCCTCCACTTCTCACACGAGCGCTACCTGATCAACCAAATCCGCAAACAGTTCGGCTTCGAAGGCACGCCCATCCTCCTCCAAACCAAAGCCAAAGGCGGCAAAAAGGGCCGGTAATTTATCCGTTTTCACGCCTTTCTCTTATCTGCGTTGATCCCCGCTTATGTCTTTTCGCTTCGCCCTATTCCAGCCTTTCGCATGGCAAACTCCTTAACTCCCTGGCCCCCGGATTGGGGACGGGAAGCACCCTACGCGCCGGACCCGCGAAAATCGGGCCTTTTCGGGCCCCGCGCGGCATTGCCTTTTGACGGTAGTCCCCCTATGCTAGGAAGAGCAGTGTCATGATCGCAATCATAATCAAACCAGGAGGGCGGCCCAATGTGGAATAAACGCCGGGACGAAGAACCGCAGCGGCCTTCTTACACCCCGCCCACACCCTCGCCGGCTAACCCGGCTCCGGTACACAACCCCATTGATGTACGGAAGGAGACACCACCCATGTCGAGCATGCCCCCGGCTAGATTTGAGCCGGAAAATCGCGGAGGCGCAGCCACGATCGGAAAAGCGGTCAAAGTGGTCGGCCAGATTTTTAGCCGCGAAGATCTTTACGTAGATGGCGAAGTGGAAGGCACAATCGAAGCACTGGAGCACAAGCTGACGGTCGGGCCCAACGGCTCCGTCTCCGCAGCCGTCAAAGCGCGCGAAGTGGTGGTGCTCGGCACCATCAAGGGCAACGTGGAAGCCACCGACAAGATCGAGATCCGCAAGGACGCGAAACTTACCGGCGACATCCGCACGGCGCGCATCATCATCGAAGACGGCGCGTATTTCAAGGGCAGCATCGATATCGTCAAGCCGGAACCGGCCAAGGGCGCGCCCAAGGCACAACCGGCACCCGCGGCAGCAACGCCGGCGCCCCAACCCACGGTGGCGGCCAGCGCTCCCGAGAACAAGCGTTAACCGGGAGGCAAGGTTGTCATGCTAGAGCCGCTGAAAAGCCTTTTTCGCGGATCTCGCGGAGTCCCGCAAGGGGGCGGACTTGTTCCGCCCTCAAATGGCGGCAAGCCGCAGCGCCCGCGCGTCAGCGCGGAAACGATCCTCTCCACCCGCACGAGCCGTGGGTTGGAGGAATTCTTCATCCAGATCCGCGATACCAGCGGTCTCACCATACTCGATCTGGGCGGCGCTACCCAGAAGAACGTGAGCTTCATTACCGACCTCGGACATCGTCTTTACTCCGAGGATTTCCTGCGCATCCTCACCGATACCTTCGGCCTCGACGACACCGTGGATCAATCCAACCCCGGCCGCATCGAGTACTTCCTCAAGCAGACGCTGGATTATCCCGAAGGCCATTTTGATGGCGTCCTCGTGTGGGACGCGCTCGAGTATCTGAACCCCGCGCTGCTCAACGCCGTGGTCGAACGCCTGCATAAGATCGTCCGCCCGAAGGCATACATGCTCGCCTTCTTCCACGCCGACGATAAGCTCGACGCCGTGCCGCTCTACACCTTCCGCATCGAGCAGGTAAATTCGCTCGAAGTCCTGCAGCAGGGAATGCGGCGCCCCGCGCAGCTCTTCAACAATCGCAGTCTGGAAAAACTCTTCGGCCGCTTCGAGAGCGTGAAATTTTTCCTGACCCGCGAGCGCCTCCGCGAAGTCATCATCAAAGTGTAGGACAGAACCCCGGCCTGTCCTACACTACTTATACTTCCCCGCGATCCAGTTCGCCCTCACCCGCACCGGATCCAAAAACGCCGCCACTCCCAAAAACAAACTTACTTTCGTGCCTTCCACGTTGTCCCAACGCACCGGCACTTCGATCGCCTTATATCCCAGAAGCCGCGCGATGAACAGCACCTCCACGTCGAACCCGAATCCGTCGAGTTGCTGCCGCGAGAACACCTCCCGCGCCGCGCTCGCCTGAAATAGCTTAAATCCGCACTGCGTATCTTTAAACGGCAGTCCGGTAACCACCCGCATCGCCAGATTGAAAACCCGCCCCGACAATTCCCGCAGCGGCGATTGGTGCACGCCCACCAGCGAACGATCCACCGCGCGCGAACCGATCGCCACCTGCGCGCCGGCACGCTCCGCCGCGCTCCATAACTTCTCCAACTCACCGATCGGCGACGAGAGATCGGCGTCCGTAAACAGGCACCACTCCCCCTTCGCCTCCATCATCCCGTGCTTGACGCTGTAGCCCTTCCCGCGATTGCCAGGATTACGCAGGAGGCGCACGCCCTCGCCGCTCGCCACCTTTGTGGTGCCGTCGCGCGAGCCGTCATCCACTACCAGGATCTCGGCGAAATCCCACTTCGAAGCGTTCAGATACTCGCGCACCTTATTCAAGGTTGCGGGTAATCTTTTCTCTTCGTTGTACGCAGGAATGATAATGGAAATAGAACGATTCAAGCGAAGCTTTATAATAGCTTGTTTCCCCTTAGGAGTTCTATTTGTCCCTGGAAGACGACTTGCTCAAACAGCGCCTGACGCGCATTCGCGAAATCGAGGCCCTCGGGTATCGGGGTTACGGCCAGCGTTTCGAATTCACCCACACCGTGCCCGACATTCTCGCCGGGTATGGCGCCAAGACCGCCGAGGAGCTCGTCCCCGAGGTGCGCGTCCGCGTCGCAGGACGCCTGATGACGCTGCGTCACATGGGCAAGGCCGGCTTCGCGCACCTCCAGCAGAATGGCGAGCGCCTGCAGATCTACGTCAAGAAGGACGCGGTGGGCGAACGCGATTACGCGCTGTTCAAGCTGGTCGATCTCGGCGACATCGTAGGCGTCGAGGGCTATCTCTTCCGCACCCGCACCGGCGAACTCAGCATCCATGCGGAGAAGCTCGAGTTCCTCAGCAAGACGCTGCTCTCCATGCCTGAGAAGTGGCACGGCCTCGAAGACGTGGAGACGCGCTACCGTCAGCGCTATCTCGACCTGATCGCTAACCCCGACGTGCGCAAAGTCTTCGTCACGCGCGCGCGCATCGTGTCTTCCCTCCGCCGCCAGCTCGAAGCGCGCAACTTCATCGAAGTCGAGACGCCGATGATGCAGCCGCTCTACGGCGGCGCCGCCGCGCGCCCGTTCGTCACCCACCACAACACGCTCGATATCGATCTCTACCTGCGCATTGCGCCCGAGCTCTACCTCAAGCGCCTCGTCGTCGGCGGCCTCGAGCGCGTCTACGAAATCAATCGCAACTTCCGCAACGAGGGGCTCTCGACGCACCACAATCCCGAGTTCACCATGCTCGAGTTCTACCAGGCCTACACCGATTACCGCGGCCTCATCGACCTCTCCGAAGAGCTGCTGCGCCAGACCGCGATCGATGCTACCGGAGGCACCGTGGTCGAGTTCGAAGGCCACCAGATCGACTTCTCCTGCCTCGCCCGCTACAGCATGCGCGAAGCCATCGTCAAGCACTGGGAAGGCGAAGGCGGGCCGACGATGGAGGACGTCGCCAACCCCGAATGGCTGCGCGCGCACTCCAGCAAAGCGACCGCCGGCGAAGCGCTCACCGACATCTTCGAACGCCGCGTGGAAGACAAGCTGATTCAGCCCACCGTGATCTTCGATTACCCCGTCGAAACCTCGCCGCTCTCCAAGAACAAGCCCGAGGATCCGGCCTTCGTCGAGCGCTTCGAAATCTACGCCGCCGGCATGGAGATCGGCAACGCGTACACCGAGCTTAACGATCCGCAGGAGCAGCGCCGCCGCTTCGAAATGCAGCTCGGCATGCGCGAACGCGGCGACGAAGAGGCGCACCAGATGGATGAAGACTACGTGCGCGCGCTCGCCTACGGCATGCCGCCCACCGGCGGCGAAGGAATCGGCATCGACCGCCTGACCATGATCCTCACCGGCTCGCGCTCCATCCGCGACGTGATCCTCTTCCCGCTCTTGCGGCCCGAAGGCCCGATCGATCTCGTCGGCCAACTGCGCGAATCCGACAAGCTGTGAAGACCTTCGAGCTATTCATTGCGGGGCGTTACCTGCGCGCCCGCCGCAAGGAAGCTGTAATCAGCGTGATCACGGCGATCTCCGTGTTGGGCGTCGCCGCCGGCGTCATGGCTCTCGTCATCGCGCTCGCCGTCACCAACGGCTTCAGTCACACGCTGCAAGGCAACTTGCTCGGCGCGATGGCGCACATCAACGTGATCCCCAGGCAGCCGGGCGACGGCATCGAGAACTGGCCCGAACTGGTAGCCCGCATCCGCAAGGTGCCGCACGTCGTCGCCGTTTCGCCGGCGCTCTACAGCCCCACCCTGCTTCAGGGCCCCATCCAATCGAAGGGCGCCATCATCAAGGGCGTGGATGTCGATTCCGAACTCGCCCTCAATGGCACCCTCCGCAGACTGAAGGCCGGCTCCCTCGACCGCCTGCGCGACCCCAACGCTTCGCCCCCCGGTATCATCCTCGGCTCGCGTCTCGCCGAAGACGTCGGCATGCGCGTCAACGACAACATCGACATCCTCGCCGACGAGATGCTCCCCGTCGGCGTCCGCCCCGTCAAGCGCCGCTTCAAAGTGTCCGGCATCTTCGAGAGCGGCTTCTACGAGATTGACGATGCCTGGGCCTACGTGTCGATCGCCGCCGCGCAGAAAGCACTCTCGGTCGACCAGATCAACCAGATCGAACTCAACGTCGACGATCTCAACCGCGCCGCCCAAATCGCGCCCGAAGTCGAGAAGGTCGCCGGCCCGCGCTATACGACCACTACCTGGATGGAGCGCAACAAACAGATCCTGGGCGCACTCCGCATGGAGCGCCTGGTGACCATCATCGTGATCAGCCTGATCGAGCTCGTCGCCGCCCTGAATATCTTCATCACGCTGGTGATGATGGTGATTGAAAAGTACCGCGATATCGCGGTCCTGATGTCGATGGGCGCGCGCATCGGACAGATCCGCCGCATCTTCATTCTGCAGGGAGTATTGATCGGCCTCGTAGGCAGCGCGATCGGCCTGGTGGTGGGCTACACGGTGTGCTACCTGGCCGGCCGCAATCACTGGATTCCGCTCGACGAAGCCGTCTACTCAATGAGCTTCGTCCCGTTCGACCCCCGCCCGCTCGATGCCATCTGGATTGCCGGCCTGGCGGTACTGGTCAGCTTCCTCGCGACCCTCTACCCCGCCTGGAACGCCACCAAAATCGCCCCCGCCGAAGTCCTTAGATACGAGTAAGGACAGACCTCCCGGTCTGTCCTTTTTGAATCGCCCGCGAAGCGATGTGCCGCCGGGCCCCCAATCGGAGTCACGACCGTGACTCGCGCTTTGGCGAGCAAGGAGCGCCGAGCCCTTGACGGGCAGATCAGACCCACGCAACCGGTTGCCGCGGACCGCTCGGCCGCTCGCATAAAGAACCAACCCAATCGGAGACGCGACTGTGACTCGCGCTTTGGCGAGCAAGGAGCGCCGAGCCCTTGACGGGCGGATCAGACCCACGCAACCGGTTGCCGTCGAACCGCGCGACCGCTCGCATTAATAAAGAACCAACCCAATCCGAGCCGCGACCGTGACTCGCGCTTTGGCGAGCAAAAGAGCGATGGTCACGCGAGGAACGCCACCGCCCACCTCATGACCACCGCTTCCTGACGGTCGCGGCTCCGATTGGAGTGTGTTCTTCAAGGGAGTTCTCTATGGCCCCGTTCGGGGCCGCAACAAGGGATGAAAATGCACGATCGCTTTTAGGCGCGTCATTTTCAGGGGAGCTGTTGCGTACCCTCACGCGGGTCGGACGAAATGCAGAGCTACTTCGCTTTCAGCACGAGTACGGTGATCGAATAGGGCGGGAAAGTTCGCGTGAACTTCGCGCCGAGTCCGTCGACGCTCGCCGTCACCGGCACGAGCTTCGCCGGGTCGGCGATCGAGTTTGTATCGTCGGGACTCTTCGCCGCGAGTTGAATGCTCTGGCCCTTTGCGTCGACAGACACGCCCGAGATCTCCACGCGCACATCCTGCGCTTCCGCGGCGCGATTTACGATCTTCAAATAGACATTGCCCGCGCCGCGCGTCGCGCTGTAGAAGACCGTGGGCACCTGCTGCACGGCAGGTGCCGGGGGCGCGGGCTGCCCGGCCTGCGTGCGAGGCGGTGGCGGCTGCCATGTCTTCGTCGGAATCCCCTGCGCCGTTACCGGCAGCACGATGTCGCCATGATGCGCGCTGAACATCTGCTGCGCCCAGTAAGCCGGCGAGCCGTAGCTATTCATCGCGTCGTACCCGATCAGGTCCGTCTTCCACTGCATGCCGCCAGGATTCACATTGACGAACAGCGGCGCGTAGCTCGACATGATGACGATATCGGAGTTCCGCTCCATCCCGGTCATCCACGCCGCATCGCCGAGCGCGGCGCTCATATTCGGTGTCGGCTCACCGACGCGCGTCGCCCACTCGCCGACGAAAATCTTCGGGCCGGTGCGCGGACGCGTGTCGTAATCGTGAGCGTGCGACGCCATCTCGTCTTCCGAGCGCCGGTAGTAATGCTCATCTACCACGTCCGGCGTGCGACTGCCGACCTTCGCCGTGGTGATCACCTTCAGCGCGGGATACTTCGCCTTAATCGCGTCGAAGAACTGTGCGAAGCGGCTGTCGTAACTCCCGGCCTGCCGGTCGAAATTGTCCTCGTTACCGATCTCGACGAACTCCAGTTTGAACGGCGCGGCATGTCCGTCCTTAGCGCGGCGCGCGCCCCACGTCGTCGACTTCGCATCGCCCATGACGTATTCGATCTCGTCGAGCGCGTCCTTTACGTACGGCTCAAGCGCGGCCCCCGGCGCCACCCGTTCGCCGCGCAGCGAGTAGCCCGCATACACGCCGAGCACCGGCTGCATGTGCAGATCCTCGCACCACAGGAGGAACTCGAGCAGCCCCATCCCGTCCGACGACCAGTACCGCCACGCGTCGTTCAGGTGGCCGGGGCGTTGCGCGATATCGCCGAGCGTCTTCTTCCAATCGAAGCGCGTCGCGATCGTATTGCCCTCCAGATAATTGCCCCCGGGGAAGCGCAGGAACGCGGGCTTCATATCGGCGAGCAGCTTCATAATGTCGCGGCGATTTCCGTTCGCGCGATTGTTCTCCGTCGGCGGAAACAGCGAGACCATGCTGAGCCAGATCGTTCCCGGCTTGCCCGCCGTGATGACGAGCTTGTTCGCCGCCGACGCCTTCGCACCCGGCGCCGCGGTCAGCACGACCTCATACTTGTGCCACGCATCGCTCACCTTGGCGACCTGCGCGCTCGCCACCTTCGTTGTGCCATCATTGCCCACGATCGCGACGGTCAGCGGTCCGGTGAATCCAGCCGCCGCCTTCGCGTAGAACGATGCGCGATACTTCGTGCCGGGTTGAACGGGAATGCCCCAATAACCTTCGTTCGCGATCCCCGCCGGGGCCTTCGTCACCGTGAGCTTCAGGCTTGTGCCGATCGCGTCATTCAACGGCGTCGCGGGATCGAGCGCCATCGACGCCGCGCCGCCGCCGTCCTGCACGAGCGACCAGTGCACCGCTTCCTTCGCGTCGTCTTTGAAACTGCGATTGCGCACCAGCTCCGCATACAGTCCCCCGTCGTAGGAGAAGTTGATCTCTTCCGTCATCAGCCCGTACAGCATCGGACTCACGTGCGCCGCGACTTCGCCGCTTTTGATCTGCAGCGTCACCGGATCCGCCGCCCACGCCGCGCTCGCCGCTACCAGCACCGCAATCGTTTTCGTGAACATATGCCGTTTACTGTATCGCCAATTCAGTCAGCGCACGCGTGAACCATTT
>JAOAPT010000221.1 GCA_025463045.1 Candidatus Solibacter sp. | reverse complement strand
GGCGCTCCCTTATGGTCGCGCTCTGATTGGCGTTCTTCAACGGAGTTCTCCATGGCCCCGTTCGGGGCCGCAACAAGGGATGAAAATGCATGATGCTTGTTGGCGGGTTATTTTCAGGGGAGCGGAGGCCTCCTCTTGTGACCACCGCTCCGTAACCGTCGCGGCTCCGATTGACGCTCGCTCTTCATTACCTTAATGGCCTGCGGCCCCATGGGGCTCGCTTTGTTACCATCGCAATGCATGGACCCGAGCGATCGCGAACGCTATTCGCGCCAGATTTTATTCCCCGGAATCGGCGAGCGCGGCCAGGAAGCGCTGCTCCGTGCGCACGCCGTGATCGCCGGATGCGGCGCGCTCGGCAGTTTCCACGCCGCGGCCCTGGCGCGCGCCGGGGTCGGCCGGCTCACGCTGATCGACCGCGATTACATCGAGCCGAGCAATCTTCACCGACAATGGCTGTTCGAAGAAGAGGACGCCGCCGAGGCGCTCCCCAAGGCGGCCGCCGCGGCGCGACGGCTGGCGCGCATCAACTCGTCGGTACGCGTGCATCCCGCGATCGCCGATCTCACGCCCGCGAATGCGGAGGAGCTGCTCGGCGGCGCGGACGTGATTCTGGATGGCACCGATAACTTCGAGACGCGCTACCTCATCAACGATTTCGCCGTCAGCCGCGGCATCCCGTGGGTCTATGGCGCCGCCGTCGGCAGCTACGGCCTCACCTTCCCTGTGCTTCCCAATCACGGCCCGTGCCTGCGCTGCGTCTATCCCGATCCGCCGGCCGGCGCGCAGCCGACGTGCGAGACCGCGGGTGTACTCAACGTGATCGTCTCCGCCGTCGCGTCGATCCAGACGGCCGACGCGCTCCGCATTCTCACCGGCGCTCCGCTGCGCCCGCGGATCACCACCTTCGATGTCTGGAGCGGCGGCATCCGGCAGATCGACGCGCCCGATCGCGATCCGGATTGTCCCACCTGCGCACGCCGCGAGTTCCCGTATCTCGAGGACACGCGCCGTCCGCCGGCGACGTTATGCGGGCGGAACGCCGTGCAGATTTCGAGTGCCGGGCGCGCGCTCGACCTTGTTGAGTTGCAGGCGCGCCTCGAGCTGCTGGGAACCGTGCGCGCCAACGAATTCGCGCTGCGCTTCCACACCGGCGATTACGAACTCACCGTGTTCGCCGACGGCCGCGCGATCGTCAAGGGCACCGACGATCCGGGTATCGCACGCAGTCTCTACGCGCGATTTATCGGATAAACTGTTGGCATCATGCCGACTGCACTCGTGACCGGAACCAGCACTGGGATTGGGCTGGCGACCGCGGTATCGCTGGCGCGCGCGGGGCACAAGGTCTTCGCCGCGATGCGCAATCCGGAGGGCGGCGGCGCCGAAATCTCGGCGATCGCCGCGCAAGAGAAACTGCCTGTGACGATCGTTCCATTGGACGTCGATGACGACGCT
Organism: Candidatus Solibacter sp.; assembly: GCA_025463045.1. GTDB lineage: Bacteria > Acidobacteriota > Terriglobia > Bryobacterales > Bryobacteraceae > Solibacter. The sequence continues at coordinate 5,957 of JAOAPT010000221.1, read as the reverse complement.
TCGGTGAGCCGCTGTTTCGCCGCCGCCGGCCCGCTCGACGTGCTCGTGAACAACGCCGGCATCGCCATGCACGGCAGCGTGGAAGAGTTGGCAATCGCGGAGTTCAAGCGCACGATGGAGACGAACTTCTTCGGTGCGCTGCGCTGCATTCAGGCGGTGGTGACCGGAATGCGCCAGAGGCGCAGCGGCCTGATCGTCAATGTCAGCAGTGTGGCGGGCCGCTTCTCGATCGCGCCGCAAGCGCCGTACGCGGCATCCAAGTGGGCGCTTGAAGCGGCTAGCGAAGCGCTCGCACAGGAGCTGCGAGCGTTCAACGTACGCGTCGCGATCGTCGAGCCCGGCGTGATCGCCACCCCGATCTTCGGCAAGCCGACCTTCGGTCCCACGGAATCGATTTACCCGCACACGCGGCGTATCAATGCGCTATTCGCCGCGGCGCTTAAGAATCCCGTGTCGCCCTATGTCGTCGGCGACGCGATCCGCGACATCGCGGCGAGCGATAGCTGGAAGCTGCGCTATCCCGTCGGACCGGACGCCGCCGAGCTGATCGCCTGGCGCACGTCGATGACTGATGAGGATTGGATCGCCGGAGGCGCTGTCACCGACGAACAATGGGTCGCATATATGAAAAACGCACGCGGCCTGGATGTGCAGTTGTAGATTTTGGGCCGCGAATAACTGCAACCCATCGGGCAGGCCGTTCGTAATCTAGTCAGACGATGGCGATTCGAGTGTTGGTTTTCCTCATTCCATTGCTGGCGATGGCCCAGGAACCGGCTGCCGTCTTTGGGACGACGGTGGTGATCCCATCCGGCCTGCGCGGCGATATTTATTATCTGCCGCAAAACACGCAGACACTCGGGGACCTGGCTCATTTGCGTCCGCAGGGCAGTATTTATACGACGTCACTCAATGTGCCTCCGCAGGATTTCCTAATCGGGTTTCCGGGGATAACCAAGCGTTTCGAATGGTTCGCGATCGACTACTCGGGGAAGTTCTGGATTGAGAAACCCGGACTCTACCGCTTTCGCCTCGTGTCGGATGACGGGGCGATGTTGTACATCGATGGCCAGTTGGTCGCGGACAACGACGGCGTGCATTCGACCACCGTGCGGCTCGGAAGCATTCGATTGGCGGGCGGTAGGCACACAATCCGAGTGCCCTACTTCCAAGGGCCCGCCACCACCGTCGCACTGATGCTGGAAGTGGCCGGGCCGGGTGAACAACCTCGCATTTTCAGCACGGATGAATTTAAGCCGCCGGCCAACCCCGAAGACTGGCGCTTCCCCGCGCAGGCAGAACCGCTGGCGTCCGATCCGGACCTTCCACGGACCTTTCCGGAGCGTGTTCCGGGTCCGGAGAACGGGCAGTTCAAGAAGAAGAAAAAGCGGTAGGGCGAGCCGGCACGCTGGGTTCTATCCGTTGATCTCACGCACCACGCGGCGCGCCGAATCGAGCGCGCCCTGCATCCATCCCGTCCAGTGGGATGTGTGCTCGCCTGCGAAATGAATTCGCCCTTCCGCCTGCCCAAGCGTCGTGATGAAGCCGATCTGTCCGGGCGTGTGCAGCGCGAAGGCGCCGCGCTGCCAAGGGTCCGCGCCCCACGCCTTCGAGAGCCCGCCCTCGCACTCCTGCGACAGTTCGGGGAAAAGTTGGCGCGCCTGATCGAGCGCCGCCGTCACGCGCTCCGCCTCGCTCATCGCTTCCAGCTTCACGGCATATGGTCCGATCGGATACGCCGTCAGCGCGCCGCGCTCGCTCGCCTCTGTGCCGGGATCGGGCGTCAGCCGCTCGATCGGAAGATCCGTCGTCGCATTGCCGCTCAAGCCCTCCTTCAGCCAAAATCGCGTGCGCGTCTGCAGGAAGACTTTCACGGTATGCGAATAATTCTGTTCGCGGATCGCGCGCAGCTTGGCCGGCGAGATACGCGCATCTTGGAGAATCCCGCCGATCACGGGGCAAGGAAGCGCGCACACCGCGCGATCCGCAGTGAGTGTCTGCTTGTCGCGCAGGGTGACCCGCACGCTACGCTCGTCCTGCGTGATCGCCGCGACGGGAGCGCCGTATCGGATGTCCAAGCGCTTCGCGAACTCCGCGGGCAGATGATCGTTGCCGCCTTCAATGCGGAAACTCGCCATCGAGTTCCTCGAGTTGAGCCCGTGCAGCAGATATGATGCGGCCGACCCGAACTCCGCGCCGAAGCCGAGCGTCAGGAATTCGACGGCGCCCGGCGACGCACCCTTGCCGCGCAGCCACGCCCCCGGAGTAAGCGCATCCCACGCTGCCATCGCGCGCACCGGATCCGTCGCGTAGCCCGCGTCCATCGCCTGCTGGAAGGCTGCGTCGATATACTTCGTGCGCAGACCCACTGCGCCCATCGTGCGCTCTTCCGCCGTGAATTCGAACGGCCACACGGTCTGCACGTTCGCCAGAATCCGCTTCCCGCGCAGGTGATAGAACATGCGCGTCCCCAACACCCCGTTGGGCAGCAGCTTCAAATTGAACGTGCGCGCGTAATGCTGCGTCAGATCGTGAATCGAAGGGATCGCCTCCGCACCTGCCTCTCCATACAATCCCGGCGCGAAATTCTCGCGCAACGTGCGCACTCGTCCGCCGGGACGGAGTTGCGCCTCCAACACCGTCGCCTGATGACCCTGGCTCTGCAGTTCGTATGCCGCGCACAATCCGGCCAGACCGCCGCCCAGCACGAGCACGCGTTGTGCCGGGCCGCGGCGCTCCAGATTCTGCACCTGTGCCGCGGCCGGAGCCGCCGCCAGAAGCGCTAGAAATTCGCGGCGTGTCGGCATCTCAATATCCTTGCTTCTTATTCACAACGTTCTCCAGCGGACGACCTTCGCTGTACCGCTCGAACTGCGCCAGGAAGAAGCGCATCGCCTGTTCCGTCCAGTCGGCAGTGTGGTCCGCGCAATGGGGAGAAAGGAGCACGTTCTCCAGGTGGTAGAACGCGTGTCCGGCGGGCAGGGGCTCGGTGTCGAACACATCGAGCGCGGCGCCCTTGATGCGCTTTTGAGTCAGCGCGCGCACCATCGCTGCTTCATCGATCACCGGTCCGCGCCCGATGTTGACGACTACTGCGTTGGGCTTCATCGCCGCGAATTCCGCCTCGCCGATCAAGCCACGCGTCTCCGGTGTAAGCGGTGCGGCGCATACCACGTAGTCGCACTGAGAGATCATTTGCGTACGTTCCTCTGGCGGAAAGATCTGGTTTACCAGCGGGTCCACGTTGTACAATGACGGCCCGTGGCGTTTCACCGCCAAGATACGCATTCCCATCGCGCGGGCCCGAGTCGCCACCGCTCGCCCGATATCTCCATAACCCACGATCCCCAACGTCTGGCCGGAAATTTCCACTATGTCGAATGGGTCCCAACGCTCCGCCTGCTGGTTCGCGATCATCCGCCGCAGGTCCTTCGCGAAATAGAGAATAGCGCACAGCGCGAACTCCCCGAGCGACTGGCTGAACACGCCGCGGCCGTTCGTCAACGGCACCGCGCTTTCCACCAATTCCGGAAACAGCACCGTGTCGAGTCCGGCCGAGCGCGAGTGCACCCAGCGCACGTTGGGGCACATGCCGAAGACTTCGCGCAGCAGTTTGCCGGACGCCGACCAGCTCAAGATCACGTCGGCTTCGTTCGCCAGACGTTGAAATGCTTCCACCGAATTGCCGACCGCGATGTTGGTTTCGGGCGGGAGTTGTCCCAACAGTTTCAAATCCGGGTCGGCCAGATTTGCCGACAATACCAAGACCGTATGAATATCCATCAGGAGAAAGCTATCACATGTTTGACCTCTCGCTCGAAATGCTCCGTGTCGTAGAAGATGCCGCGATGGCATCGGCCCGCACGATGGGAATGGGCGACCCCAACCTCGCCGATCAGGCGGCCGTCGAATCCATGCGCCGCTGCCTCGACACACTCGCGATCGACGGCACCATCGTCATCGGCGAAGGCGAGCGCGATGAAGCGCCCATGCTCTTCATCGGCGAGAAGGTGGGCGCTGGAACCTCGAACGGGATGACGGTGGATATCGCGGTGGATCCTCTCGAAGGCACGAATCTCTGCGCCACGGGCGGCGCGGGCGCGATCACGGTGCTCGCCGCGAGCGAGCGCGGCGGTCTGCTGCACGCGCCCGATTGCTACATGGAGAAGATCATTGTCGGTCCCGCCGCCAAGGGCTCGGTGGATCTGGACGCTCCGGTCAAACAAAATCTCAAAGCCGTGGCGCGACGTTTGCAGCGCGGCGTCGACGATCTCGTGGTCGTCGTGCTCGACCGCCCGCGCCATCAGAAACTCATCGCCGATATTCGCGAAGCGGGCGCACGCATTCGCCTGATTTCCGATGGCGATCTCTCTGCCGGAATCGCCGCCTGCGTCGCGGGTACCGGCGTGCACGCCGTAATGGGATCGGGCGGCGCGCCGGAGGGCGTGCTCACCGCGGCCGCTCTGCGCTGTCTCAACGGCGAGATTCTCGGCCGCCTCGTGGTCAAAGACGACGCGCAGAAAGAGCGCATGCAGGCCATGGGAATCCAGGACGTCAATCGCATCTACACCACGCCCGAACTCGCTCCCGGCATACACATATTGTTCGCCGCCAGCGGAGTCACGGACGGCAATCTGCTGCGCGGCGTGCGCTTCACGGGCGACGGCGTGCACACGCAGTCGGTGGTGATGAATTCCAGCCCGGCGCGCGTGCGTTTTATCGATACGACTCATCTCGAAAACAAGCCCGACGTGAAGGTGCGCTTCCGCTGATCGGCATCCGATAAGCTGGATGCGCGATGACAAACCCATCGAGCCCGCCGCCGCTTCCTCGCCTGGAGTGCGTCTGCGGTCGCCGCCTCCGCGCAGTCCGCCCGCGCGCCGCAAATCCTGCTGCGGAGTTCGTGGCAGAGCGTCAACCTCGGTGACGTGGGCCACACGCCAGGCGCGCTCGAACTGATCGCGAAGTATTTCCCGGAGGCCGAAGTCACGCTCTGGCCGGGCCGCTTGGACCTCGGATCTCGCGAACTGCTCACCGGAAACTATCCGCGCTTGAAGATCGCCGAGGGGAGTCTCGACAAGCAGAATCGCCCCTCGAGGCCCGCGCTCGCCAAAGCCTGGGCACGCGGCCGACCTCTACCTGAGCGGCTCCGGCTCCGGCTTCCCCGCGAGCGCCCACGCCGTCGCGTTTCAGAAGGCCACTGGAAAGCCTGTCGGCGTCTTCGGCGTCAGCACCGAGCCCATCTCCGGCATCGGCGCCGGCCGCGAGCCTGAAGGCGGCACGCTGAAGGAGATTCGTGCGAAGGCCGCCGCGCTGCCGCCAACGCACCTCGCGCCCGACCTGCGTTACATCATCGATCGCGCCGCTTTCTTTTTCTGCCGCGACACCATCTCGCGCGACTACCTGAAAGAGCAGGGCGTGAGGACGCCGCTCCTCGAGTTCGGTCCCGATGCGCAGTTCGGCATGAAGCTCCGCGACAATCCGAAGGGTCTCGCCCTTCTCAACGCCAGCGGACTCGTCGAAGGCAAGTTCCTCTGCGTCATCCCGCGCCTGCGCTACACGCCGTACAACGTGGACGAGGTCAAAGACGCGATTAACGCACGCACCGCCCCCGGCGATCACGCCAAGCTTCGCGAGATGATCGTCGCCGACGTGAAGAACACCGGCAATCGCGTCCTGGCCTGCCCCGAGATGACTTATCAGGTGGCGCTCGCCAAGGAGATGCTTGTCGATCCGCTACCCGCCGAGGTGAAGAAAAACGTCGTGTGGCGCGACAGCTTCTGGATGCCCGACGAGGCTGCGTCCGTGTACGCCCGCGCGCAGGCCGTCGTCAGCGCGGAATGCCACTCGCCGTTGATCGCACTCCGCAATGGCACGCCGACGTTCTACGTGCGCCAGCCGACCGACACTTGTAAGGGGCAGATGTATGGCGATTTCGCCGCGGACGATTGGTTCTT
>JAOAPT010000212.1 GCA_025463045.1 Candidatus Solibacter sp. | reverse complement strand
ATGCGGTCGCAGAGTCAAGACTCAAACGTTCCTGGTACTTGTAGGCTAAATCCGCCGTCGGTACTGGTCGGAATTATCTGAAGGAGTCAATAACACGCGTACATTCAATAAGATCTTGACGTGCTCCCGATCGAGTCACATATCGGGGACGTGTGCAAAACACATCAAGCCGTTCACTATCTTCCGGCCAACGCATTGCATATGTAATATAGCGCACGCGCGCGTCTTCGTCGGCGCGGAACTGCCGGTGTCGCGCTCTCATAGCCCAGCCGAGAAAGTGGCCAGCCGGGGAGGCCGGGTCCCAACCTTCGCGCCCGCAGCCTCCCCGCGCCATTCACGCCTTGAGCTCTATACGAATCGCCGGATAAACCCGAGTGCCGTCGCCGCCACCTCGCGCCATCCGCTGTCGATCGTCAGCGCGTGCCCGCGCCCTGGCATCTCGACGATCTCCGTCACTCCCACATTCCGCTGCTCGCGCTCGAAGGACGCCTTCGCGATCGCCCACGGCACCGTGTGGTCCTTCTCCCCCGAAATAATCAGCAGCGGACCACGCTCCGGATTCTCCGTCTCCACCTGCGCCTCGGTCCACGGATTCACATTCGCCGTCGCCGCCTGAAACAGCGGCGCGCCGGAACCCGGCACCGCGAACGTCTCATACAACTCGCGCGCCTCTTCCTCGCTCACCGCGTTCGCAAACGCGTACCGGAATTGCTCGTACGTCAGCGGGATCGCGCGATTCCAGTTCGCCGGATTCCCCAGCACCGGCCACGACGATTTCAACGCCGACAGCGGCAGCGGCAGCACACCGCGGAACGGCGCCGGGTCGATCGCCACCGTCACCGCCGCCAGCCCGCGCCCAGCCAGCATCTGCACCAGCAGGCCGCCGAATGAGTGTCCGACGATCGCCGGCTTTCTGCGCAGCCCGCCGATAACCTGCTCGACGTGGTCCGCCACCTGTCCCACTTTCTTGTGCGCAAAAACCTCGGGGTGTGCGTTCGCCTCTTCCACCGTCTCCGGATCGTCCGGCCAGCCCGGCATCAACGCAACGTAGCCCGCCTCTTCGAACATCGCCGCCCAGCGTTCCCAACTGCGCGGCAACAGCCAAAGCCCGTGGACGAACACGACCGGTTGCAGCGCCGTCGAATTCGCCCGTTCCACCTGCTGTGCTTCGTGACTCGTGATCGCAATCGTCTTGGCATCCATGCGAGAAGTGTGCGCGATCCCACTCCGCCGCACATCACCCATTCGGGTATGTCTTCCCTACCCCGCGCCTCAGAACACGCGCCTCAGAGCCCGGCCTCAGAGCTGGATCATCCCGCGCCGCACCGCGATCGCCACCGCCTGCGTCCGGTCGCTCGCCCCGAGTTTCTCCATAATGTGCTTGATATGCACCTTCACCGTCTCCTCGGAGATGAACAGCCGCTCCGCAATATCGCGATTCCGATTGCCTCCGCCGACATGCCGCAGCACGTCAAGCTCGCGCCCCGTCAGCGGATCGTCGCTCATGTGCTCCGCCAGGTGCGCCGCCACCTCCGCTGGAATTCGTTTCTTCCCCAGGTGTACCTGCCGGATCGCCTCCACCAGTTCCTTGGGCGGCGTGCTCTTCAGCATGTATCCGCGCGCGCCCGCCGCAAGCGATCGCTGAATCTCCACATCGCCTTCGAACGTCGTCAACATCACGATCCGCGCGTCGGAAAATTCCTCCCGGATCGCGATCAGGGAATCGATCCCGCTCACATCGGGAAGCCGCACGTCCATCAGCGTAACATCGGGACGGTGCTCGCGGAACTTCTGCACACCTTCCCTGCCGGTGGCCGCCTGCGCCACCAGCATCATATCTGGCTGGCTGTTGATGATCGTCGTGATCCCCTCGCGAAGCAGCGGGTGATCGTCCACGCACAGAACCCGGATCGCTGTCGCAGCACTCACTGTTGCAGCGCTCACTGTTGCAGCATTCATTTGCGCCTCTCTGTTCTCGGCCGGCGCCCGTAGGCAACGTTGCCCGGCACGGATAGTTCCACCTCTGTTCCCGCGCCGGAATCGCTTCCAACGCAGAGTTTCGCTCCGATCCTCTCGGCGCGCTCACGCATCCCCGCTTGCCGTTCGCGAGGCTCGCTGTTTTTCCCATTGTCGCGCACCAGGATGCGCAGCCGCTTTCGGGTGAATTCCATTTCCATCTCGATTCGTCCCGCGCGCGCGTCGCGGAATGCACCCGCCACCGCCTCCCGCCCAAACCGGTACACTTCGTCGCGAACCACCGGATGCAGCGGCCGGGGGTCTCCCCTCAGCGTCACGCGAAAATCCACTTCATCCTCTGCATCGAACTCCAGTTTGAGCCGTAAGAACGCCTGCGCCAGGTCTTCCGCGCGATTGTCCGCAAGCCGCAGGCCGCGCACCGCATGGCGTCCCTCCTCAATCGCTTCCCCCATCAGTTCCAGTATCCGGTTGACCGGCGGCTTCACCGGCGAATCCTCGGGCAGTCGGTCCGCCGCCACCGAAAGTTGCATCGACGCCCCGACGAACCCCTGCAGCAGCGTATCGTGCAGTTCCTTAGCGATTCTCGTTCGCTCCTCCAGCCGCTCTTCAAACCGCACGTTCAGCCTGCTCGTCAACTGGTGCAGCCGGAAGCGGTACACCCCCAGCACCGCCAGCACACACCCCGCCGCGCAGCACAGCCGGAACCACCACGTCTGCCAGAACAGCGCGTCGACTTGAAATCCCACCGCCGCCTCCGTGCCGTTCCACAATCCATCCGCGTTGCTCGCGATCACCCGAAAGCGATACCTCCCCGGATTCAGATTCGTATACACCGCTTCGCGCACCGTCGCCGGCGCGCTCCAGTCAGACTCGAAGCTATCCAGCCTGTACCGGAATTGAATCCGCTCCGGCACCGAGAGACTCAGCCCCGTGAACGTGAACGCGATCCGCTGCCGCGCCGGCGGAATGCGAATCTCCCGGCTCGCATCGCTCCCGATCTCCACCACCGTGCCGTCCGCCATCACGGATTGCACACGCACGAGCGCGGGCGCCAGGCTGCCCGTCAGCCGCGCCGGATCCACGACCGAGAGTCCGCGATTCATCGAGAACCAGATTCGCCCCATCCCATCCGCCGCTACCGAGCGGTACCGCTTCACCCCTTCCGTATCGTGCAGACCGTCCGCCGGCCCATACTCGCGCAAATCGCCCGCGTGGAGCGTCCCCCGCAACAGCGCGTCCCGCTTCACGCGCAGCACATGGTTCGACGTCGCAATCCACAGCCAGCCCACCCGGTCCTCGGCGATCCCGAGTATCGCTTCGCGCAACGCGGCCGCTCCGCCCGTTGCACTCTGGAATCGCTCCGCCGCGCGAAATCCGAGGCCGCTGCCCGTGCCGGCCCACAGCACTCCCGCAGAATCCTGCAGCAGGCAATTCACATCATCCGCCGGCAGCCCGTCGCGCGTCGTGTACGCCCGCCACTTCCCGCCGTCCAGCGCGTTCAGCCCTTGCGGAGTGCCGAAT
>JAOAPT010000203.1 GCA_025463045.1 Candidatus Solibacter sp. | reverse complement strand
ATGTTGAGATCGAGCAGAAGGATGTCGGGATCGCATTGCTGAAGGACTTGCGACACATGCAACCCGTCTTCCACTTGACCCACGACCTCCAGATCTTCCTCCAAATGGAGGAGCCTACTGAGGCCATCCCGAAAAATGGGATGGTCATCAGCTATCGCAATCCGAATTTTGGCCTTGGTCGGCACCCTTGAATTGGGACACGACTCACTCACATTTGTCTCAAGCATCTAACCTCCCGGGCCCATTCTTGTCCTGCAATCAGTATTGGGGGCGGACGGGAGTTGGCGAAAGTACCGGCAGTACGGGTCGGATACCAGACCGTATATGTGTGCCTCGTCAATCGAGCCTCAGTTTTCAGACTGCTGCCTGGCGCCCGGTTTGCTGGGGCCTATCTCCAGGGCTTCGGGTGGTTTAACGATTGGAAACGGCTGAACTGCTACTGATATTGTCCGATACGGCGACCTCGTCCGAGATTCCATGGATGAAACTCGGGCTCGGCAATGCACCGCTCTCTATTCTGGAGGTGGCACGGGGCGGTGAAGCCATCACACGCAGTGCTGATGGGGGCTTCTGGCGTTGTCTTGAATATCCTGCCCAGAGCGACTCGGGACTCGAGTCTGGGCGAGCAACCAATGAGAAATGATGTGTCCCGGAGCGACCGGCCTGTCACACCCTCGGAACTGAAGAACTTCGCGTTTTGCCAGCGGGCTTGGTTCCTCGAGCGGCAGGGTGGCCAATCCACTCTCATCGTCGAGCGGGCGCGCGGCCGTGAGGATCACGAGAGCCATGGCGTCGCGGTTCGACAGGCCCAACGCGGAAGTCGAGCCGGCGCGTTCCTATTCGCCCTTGGCCTTGTCGGCATCCCTAGCGCGATGAATGCGACCAACAGAGAGGCAGAAGCAATAATGTCCGAAGTGTTCAAGGCGACTATTTTCCGCCTGAAGGAGGCGGAGCAGCCGACGACGTATCGATGGGAGGCGACAACCGTCACCTTACGCGAACTGGCCGAAGCGATCGGAGCGGCACTCAAGCTCCCCGTGCGCTCGGTCACCCGCGAAGAGGCGGAGGCGAAATGGGGCCCGTTCCTGACGGCGTTTGTTCCATTCGAAAACCGGGCGTCTAAACGCAAAGCGGTTGAGCAACTCGGATGGCAGCCAAAGGGAATCGATATGCTCACTGACATACGATCAGGGTCGTATCGGGATCTGGCAAAAAGACTGCGACAGGGATAATAACGACGCCCATCATTCCGGCAACGCTGCCCTATAGTGCATAATAATTCTCCGGGGCGGCGAATCCTGCCGTCAACGGATATGCGGAGCGACAGGGCGTGTGCCGGACAAAAACAATCGTATTGGGATAGCTCGTTGGCGTGCGGTACAGCGTCTGGAACTCGATTTTTGGAGCCGGTGGACAACGCTGCTGCCGTATCGTGATTTGGATCTTCCCAAATACTGGCGGGAGGAAGTCGCCCAGTTCGGAACCACATGGGAGCGCTTTCGCGGGCTCCGTGTGCTCGACGTCGGCTGCGGGCCGGTCGGGCTCATCCATTACATCGAGGATGCGGCCGAACGGATTCGCATCGATCCCCTGCTGCCGCAATACGATCAGAAGTTGCCGCTCCAGGGTCCGCAACTCTCCATCTCAGCGGTGGCCGAGTCACTGCCACTCGCGGCCCGGTCGATCGACCTCGCCATCTGCTTCAACGCGCTGGATCACATGTTCGATCCCGAGGCGGCCCTTGACGAAATTGCGCGCGTCCTCCGCGCCGGGGGGACGGCCCTGTTCATGATCCATACCTTTCCCCCCTGGTTGCGCCCGCTCTTCTGGATGGACCGCATTCACCCCTATCACTACACGGCCGAGGCGTTTGCGGCGACGGTGAGCCGCCGTTTCCGAATCGAAGAACGCAAAACGGTGCGGCGCCACTTCGACGTGCCGCCAAGGAATTGGTTGACCCCTTCATGCTGGAAATACCTGGCGGCAGGCATGGTCTTGGCGAGCACTTATATACGCGCCTCGCACGCCGATTGATTGCGGCACACTATGGCTATGATTCGATGATGACTTTGCACGACTGGCTCGAAGCCGCGTCACCCATACGCGTGTACGAATACTGTGCCGTCCTGCTCGCCATCGTGATTGCCTTCGCGATGCCAAGCCGGTACGAATGGCCCTTCGAGGTTTTGGAAGGGAGCTTCAAGAAGCTCGCGCGCCGGCCGGCCCTTTCACTGCTGCTCATAGCCGCAGCCCCGGTTCTGCTACGTCTCGCATTGCTCCCCTTGGTCGGTGTGCCGCAACCCGGCGTCCACGACGAGTTCAGTAATCTGCTGGCCGCCGACACTTTTGTGCATGGCCGGCTAACCAATCCCCCACATCAGTTCTGGAAGTTTTTCGAGAGTTTCCACATCCTCCAGCAACCCACCTACGCTTCGATGTATCCACCTGCGCAAGGGTTTTTCCTGGCCCTTGGAACCTTGCTTGCAGGCCATCCTTGGGCGGGAGTTCTCCTCAGCATGGCACTGCTCTGCGCCTCCCTTCTCTGGATGCTGCGCGGATGGCTGCCTCCCCAGTGGGCCCTGCTCGGCGCTTTCCTGGCCGTTCTTCGCCTCGGTCTCTTCAGCTATTGGGCCAACAGCTACTGGGGAGGAACCCCCGGAGCAATCGGAGGAGCGCTCGTCGCCGGCAGCCTTCCCCGCATCTCTCGCCGGCCGCGAGCCAGAGACGTCATCCTGCTGGGGTTCGGCTTGCTTGTTCTTGTCGCCAGCCGGCCATATGAAGGCTTTTTGTTCAGCATACCTTTTGGCATTGCGTTGCTGGTCTGGCTATTGCGAAGCGAGGGAAGGCGCGAAAGACTCTTGCATGCCGGTCTCCCGCTCGGCGCGATTCTCCTGGCAGGTCTGGCTGCGTTTGCCTATTACAACTGGCGGATCACGGAACATCCTTGGGAAACCCCGCAACTGCTCAACGCACACCAATATGCCGCGTCGGGCTTGATGATCTGGAGCAAGGCCCCCGAACCCCCTGTATATCACAACCGAACCATGCGCAACTTCTATCTCGTCACAGTGCCCCGATTCACCGAGGTGCCCCACTCTCTGCTCGAAACTCTGAAGTTGTTACGTCGAAAATTCCGCGTGATCTACTATTTCTTTCTCGGTCCGGTCCTCATCGTTCCGCTGCTCTTCGTACCTTCGGTCTTCTGGAACGCGCGTCTACGCCTTCTGGTATTGGGCATGCTCTGCCTGGGCGTTGGACTCGCCTGCCTCGGCTGGGGCGTCCAGCCCCACTACTTCGGGCCTGCCACCTGTGCCCTCTACGCCCTCGTGGTCCTGGCCTTGATGAGTATGTGGAAATGGAACTGGCGCAATCGTCCGTCCGGGCGTTTCCTGGTGCGCGGTATCGTAGCCGTCGCAATTACCATGGTTGCCGTACGCATCTTCTCGAAGCCACTCGGAATTGGGCTTTCGCTTGCCCCCTTCGACTGGAGTGCGGCATGGCAGGGAGACTCCCGCCGGGCCGCCTTGGCCTCGAATTTGAGCCGCGGCCCCGAACGATTTCTGGTGATTGTCCGCTACGGGCCGGACCACGATCCGTCCCGGGAGTGGGTCTACAACGAAGCCGATCTCGATCGCGCCAAGATCGTCTGGGCTCGCGACCTCGGGCCTGAGACCGAAGCCCTCGTCCAATACTTCCACGACCGTCGCGCGGTAATCGTCCAACCGGACATAAATCCCCCGGTCGTCTTTCCTTACGCAACGGCTGTTGCTCGCGCCGCCGCGCGCAGCCCTCAGTAGACCGCTCGCCGCAACACGACGACGCGCATCCAGAGCCGCACCACGTCCACGCAGATCGTCCCGCTCGTCCGGCGCGCCCCTTGGCCAATCCGAGCATGCGCAAGACTGGAGCAGATCAGGAAGTCACTCTCCGACGACAATACGCTAAGGTTGGTAGCCGATGCCGAGGCTGCGGGCGACACTGTAGTACTCGTGGAGCTTGATCCCCGCGAGGGGTCGGGGGTGATTCCTGCGGACTGGACCGCCACGCTGTCGGCCCGCACCGCTTCGAGCGTGCCGCAGAGGGTTGTGCTGGGAGCGAGCGTTCCCCGTTTACGCGACTTGCCTGCATTGATCGGATTTGGGAGACGCGACTACGCCTATGAGATTTTCTGGGTGGTGTTCCCACTTCGCACAGAAAGCGGCGATCCATTATTCCGACCCGAAGATCGGGAAGCCGAACTAAGTGTACGAATCTACGACAAAGTCGGCAAAGTGCGGTGGCCTATTCCGGATTCAATACGCGATCGATCTCGGAACTGAAGGGGATTTGCGCGGCCGGCGGCAGAACGTCGACGGAGTGCTCTTCGATGGCTCCTCACCAGATCGCTCAGGCAACTACCAGAGGAGGGGAGGCCAGGCAATTTGCCTTCAGACCAACGCGAGGACTTAACGATCCGTAGGCAGTTCTGCCGGATGATCTGCCCGCGGAGCTCTGGCCACGCGCAGTATGTGTGCTCTATATTCCTTGCCGTCCGGTCGATCCAGGGCAAGCGTGCTTCCCCGAACGCAAGCACCGATGGGATCGTTGACTATAAGCGAAGTCGGCTTGAAACCGAAACCGAGGATTTGTTCGGATTGCGCCGTGTAGGTCAGATCATCGAGCACGATCGTCACAGTATAGATCGTCTGCTTCTGAAGGTTGGAAGTGGAATAGCTGTCATATTCCTTCCGGCCGTTCTTCTTTATGGTCTCCCTACCGTGCTCGATAGTGCCGGCCTGGATCACTTCGACATGTGTCTGGACATCGATCAGTCTTCCGATGCCGCACACCCCGTCCTTCGGGGCGGCAATCGCCACGACGGGAAGAAGCATCGTTGCGAAATAGATTGATGCTGTTATTCTGGTCATTCTTTTTGTTCTCCTTATTGCCTTCAGATCTTCTTGAGCGACCGTGACAGTGGAGTGGCTACACATGATTGACTCCTCTCCTCCCGTCAGAAGGAACGCCGCGCATTGCTTCGGTTCCGGCACGCGGCCGGGTTGAGAGCAAAATGCGCGGCGCCCGATAACTTACACCTAACTGGTCTTGCAGCTGCAAGTGGAAGAGCAGTTGCATTGATCCCCGCGGCAGTTGCAACCTTTGGTCTGGCCATTGGTTTTCTCGTTCTGGCAGCCACACTTGCAGGCTACGCCAGCGCAGGATGCGCACTTACACTGTTTCGATTTCATCGACATTGGAAGATCCTTTTCACTCTGAGTTGGGTTTGCGTTGGATTGTGCCAACAAATGAAGTGTCGCATCGGAGGCCCCGATCGCGATTGTATGAAGCGGCTGTTTTCGATGAACGAATCGGCTATCTGATGGGCGGTCCGGGAACCGGCGCCGCCGCGGAGGCATTATCGTTGGACCCAAAGAACGGGGAGCGGATTTCGGCGAACTTGCCGCGCATCAACACGGACGGAGCCATGCCCACCATTTGATAGAAGGTCCGCGTCAAATGCGCGGCATCGGCAAAGTCCGCAGCGTGTGCGGCGGCCGCAATCGTTCGCTCCGAGGCGATCGCAACCATCGCTCGGGTCAACTTGCGCCACAGCATGTATCGGCTATAGGGAAGACCGACCTGATCTTTAAACAGGTGCGCGAAGCGGCTGGGGGACAGGAAAGCCAACTGCGCCGCCTCATCCAACGACACTCGCAAGTCATCGCGGGCGCGGATGGAATCGAGAACATTGGTGATCCGCTGGTCCAGGCGGCGCGCCGGCGGCGCACCAGGGCTCAACGCATGCACGCAATGACGGATCAGATCGCCGACTTCCATGCTCTCGATCGGCTGCTCGATGAACGTGCGCAACTCCGAGACGGATGAGGCGAGCCGGGCGTCCGGCACGACCGCGATTTCCTGTTCAAGCGCACGATGCAACCACGCTCCCTCGTTGGATTCGGGGTCGACGAACAACATGGCGCCCATCGCCCCGTTGCAATCGAACGAGTGAACCACGTCGGGTTGCACGATGATTCCGGGTCCCCGGCGCCATCGGTTGTCCTCGCCGCAGACGGCGACCATGCCATCGAGCGCGACAACTATCTGAATGGCGTGGTGCGCGTGAGCCGGTACGACGCCCTCGGCACGGGCAATGAGCAGGAACCCGCCCTCCCAGAGGTACCAGCGCGGCTCACTCAACCATCGGTACGCTGTGTCCTTCAATGTCTTGGCCAACAACCCAAACCGCTCCCCTCGCGTTTCTTTCACTGTAGCCGTTTTTTTCAAGATGTTCAGCGGATTCGTTCAATCGTGCATAGGCCGGCCCGGGATATCTTTGGTCATGACAGTTGCACGCCAAGCTCTCCAAATGCAGTTGAAGGTTCCGCCGGTGGCGCTCGGGGTCATCGTGGCAGCGCTGATGTGGTGCGCTGCATCGGCCACACCAGCCCTCGACGCCAGGTTGCCCGCGATCTTCCTTTTTTCATCGGCTAGTCTGGCGCTGGTT
The DNA here is from genome assembly GCA_025463045.1 of Candidatus Solibacter sp. Classification (GTDB taxonomy): domain Bacteria; phylum Acidobacteriota; class Terriglobia; order Bryobacterales; family Bryobacteraceae; genus Solibacter. The sequence continues at coordinate 162 of JAOAPT010000203.1, read as the reverse complement.
GGCACGGTCATCTGTCTTTCCGGGGTCGTCTCGTTCAGACGCGCAAAAACAAGCGTCAACCCCATGACGCCTGATTCCACGTCGTCTCTGGTGGTTTCAGGCATCTACAAGTACACGCGGAATCCAATGTATTTGGGTTTCCTGCTGCTTCTTCTCGGGTGG
>JAOAPT010000192.1 GCA_025463045.1 Candidatus Solibacter sp. | reverse complement strand
GGGTTGCCTCCGGATGAGACTTCGGATTGGCCGGAGGGGCGATGAGTTCTGCGGATTACGTAATATCAAGTGATGGCGAAAGCGAACGCTGGAACAAAGACTCCCGCCGGAATTGCGCCCGCGGCCGGCGGCGCACGTTTGATCAGCGACGAGGTACAAGCTGCGCTCGCGTCTTTGAAGATGCAGTGCACCAAGGCCAACCTCGACGGGATGGCCCGATACGGCATCCCGTCAGACAATGCAATAGGCGTAGCAATGCGCGACATCAAGGCGCTCGGCAAGAAGCTTGGGTGTAACCATCGACTCGCGGTGGCGCTCTGGGACACCGGGGTGTATGAGGCGCGCATGCTCGCAACTTTTGTCGGCGATCCGGCACAACTCACGCCCGCGCAGATGGACCGCTGGTGTAAGGACTTCGATAATTGGGCGATTTGCGACGCGATGAGTTTCAATCTGTTCGACCGCTCGCCGCACGCGTGGTCCAAGGTCAACGCGTGGAGCAAGAAGAGCCGGGAATTCGAGAAGCGGACCGCTTTTGCGCTGCTGTGGAGCCTCACTGTGCACGACAAGCGCGCCAGCAACGAACAGTTTCTCCAAGGTCTGGAACTGATTGAACGCGAATCCATTGATGAGCGCCATTACGTCAAGAAGGCTGTCAACATGGCTCTCCGTGCGATCGGCAAACGCAATCGCGAGCTGAATCGGTCAGCGGTGGCCGCGGCGCGGCGCTTGGCGGACTCGAAGAGTGCGGCGGCGAGATGGGTGGGCACGGATGCCTTGAGGGAATTGGCCAGTGATGGAGTAATCAGGCGGCTTCGGGGTTAGGAGCTTAGGCGCGGTCGCCGACGGTCGTCCCTCCTCAAACCGGGTTTCCGGGAGCTATCCGATTCCGTGGGCAGCTAGCCAGGGAGTGTCATGACACGGGCTGTCCCTGTCGCCATTTCTTGGAAGCCTTACCCTTTGACATAGGCGAGCTTCGCGGCGACCTTGCCGTCGCGCACGGTGAATACGTCTACGCCACGGATGTGCCACGGCTGTCCGTTGCGCACCTTGCGATACACCCAACGCACGACGGCGCGGTCACCGCTGACGATCATTTCCTCGGCATCGAACTTCGCGTCGGAATTGCGCGCGAACCATCCCCTCCAGAACTCGACAACCGCGGCTTTTCCCTCGATCCGCTGCCCATCCGGTGCAGGAGACGTATCCTCGAATACGGTGTCGTCGGTTAGCAGCGACGCTACAGCGTCGGCGTCATGACGATTAAACGCCTCGTTGAAGCGGTTGACGACGCCGCGCGTGGTCAGGTCGGGCTCTGGGGAGCGTCTTCGAAAGTCATGGGAGTACCCTGTGCCCTTCGCGGAACCGATGAAGAGAAGAATAGAACCGCAGCGCACGCGGCGGTCAGGATCGGTTTCTTCGCCAAGGTTCTGAGCATTCGATCCTCCGGGGAAACCCTCCAAATTCTACTCCAGTTCCGGGGCGCGATGCACCCGCATGCGACTCGGTAGACGAATTCAATGCCGCCCATGTCGAGGATCGAGACTCAGATACCGCCGTTGCGACGGATGCGGTCGCCGAGCTTGGCGGCCGTGAACGCGGAATGATGACGGACACGGGGACCTGTGCCGCGTAGCGCGGGCCGTTCATTCGGACGAATAGGCGTCTTTGAGGGCGTCGACGGTGGGGCGGGCGGACAGTACGTCGGCGTTGTACATGCCCCATTGATTCCAACCGATTGGTCCCTTTGGGTTTCGCGCAATGCGGTACAGCCCCCACCACTCTTCCGGCCAGTCTGGGCTGGAACTCGAATCGTGGTCCCCGAGGCGGCTGGGGATACGGTATTCGGGGAAATTCCCTTCCTGGAAAGGATAGGGGAACTTGTATCGTCCCCACTGATCCAGGGTGAGGTGCTTGCTGTCGATCGCGTCGATAATCTTCTGGTCGGTGTAGTTCTTCCACCATTCGTCCGACCACGCGAAGTATTGCCCGCCGACGACGAAGGTCTTGTTATCGGTGATCTGTTTGAAATAGGCAGCAAGATTCTGTGACTTGACCTGGAATTCCTCGCTGGTGCACTCGCGAGAGAGCGCGATGCCGAAGGGCGGCCCTTCCAGGGGTTTGATTTCTTCCGTGCCGCCGCCGGGGACGCTGCGTGTCTTGGGGAAGTTGAATGACGGATCGTCGTACTTTGGATTCATGTAATTGACTCCGCCTCCGACTCCCCACTCGCTGACGATTAAGGGCAGCGCGTAGGCTCCGTCGTGCGCCGCGATCACCTTGTCGTGGAAGTTGGCGAGCGAAGCGGTCAGGTCGCCGTAGATGTTGAGACCGTAGACATCGAAGCTCTGTTTGAAGATCTCGGGCAGGGGCACGTCGTTCACGAGCGTATCGAACAGGGCTGCATCGTTTTGAAAGGCGATCATCGTCACCTTGCCGGGCGCGTTGTTTTTGAAGGCCGAGCTCATTTCCTTGAGACCCGCCCAAAAATCAGGGTTCGAGTTACGGCCCGGTTGATTCTGCTCGTTGCCGACGCACAACCCGATCACGGCAGGATGACTACCGTAGAGCCGCCCGATCTCAGCGGCGGTATCGACGTACAGCTCGCGGAAAAAGGGACGGTTCTTTTCGGGCCCTTCGAAGATGTCGCCGCTGTTCACGGCGAGGCCGAGCATCACGTAAATGCCGTTCTTGGCGCATTCATCGAGGAAGGGGGTGTGGTCGAAGGTCGGCGCATTCGCGTCTTTCCAACCTTTTCTGAGCACCCAGCCGATGCTGTCGTCGGTGGGCCATTGCCAGCGCCACCAGAAATAGGTGCGGAGATGGTTGATCCCCAGACCGCGCATGGTCTTCAAATCGCCGCGATCGTCAGGTTCCTGCGAACGCCAGAGAACGGCACACTTGTCATAGAACCAGTCTCCGATCTGCGGTGTGAAGGTGGCATAGGTGATAGGGGTCGGCGAATAGCAGACACCTTTCAGAAAGAAGGGATCTCCGTTTTTCGTGAGTTGGGTTCCCTGAACCTTCCAAACCGAACGTTCCATGATGACTGGTCCTCTCTGAATGCGATTGGGTATTAGTCTCCTCGAACCGCTCGCCGGATCTGACGGCTTGAAGAGGGTATCACTTACTAACAACTACTAACAGCGCGGAGTTCCGGATCGGGCGCTTAGTATTGAGTCAGTATAAGTCAGTATACACTCACGCCTTTTCCTTCTATTATTATTTTTTTTGTCTTACATTTGGATTTAGGCGGAGGGGGATGTTACCTACGGGTTTCCCACTAGATATCAGGAGTTTCGGGTGCGTGAGGCGCGGTCGGATGCGAGGGGGGGCGGGCGTTGCGGAGATCCTACGCGTGGACGAGGATGGCGACAAGGCGCAGGCGAGGACGCGGATGGCCGTCAGGATGCCGGCGCAGGGTGAACGAGAGGACTCCGAGGACGGACGCCCAAAATAACATACTTGCGGCCCGATGCGGTTGAGGACAGGGAAGCGCGACGGCAGTACGAGGAAAGGATTTGACGGACTCTGGCACGTACTCATTCCTAATCGAGCAATCGATTCGACACGTCAACCTGCAGGTTATGCGGAAACAGACCCGCCGAAAGCCGCACTGTGGTAAAAAGGTTGGGAGGTGAGGCGCCAACCGCCAAGCCGTGGGGGGTCACAGGCCCGGACATCCGGGAATGGACCTTTCAAATTACCAGCCGACCAGTTCCCTCGTGCTGCCAGCCTCAGGTGCTGATCGATTCTCGCTACAACAAAAATAGGAAGTGCACATGTTTGGACGTGGTACTTGGGCCATTGTTGGCCTCGCGAAAGAGTCACTCGAAGCCTTCAGAACAAGCTTGGAAGACCGGACGATCATGGTGGCTGCTTCGCAGATGGCGGCATCCGCCGTCACCCGGCATTTTAGTTCCGATGCGGTAGGGATCAATCCTTTTAGCGCTCCCCGTCTCGATGAACAGCATCCACTCGGATTAGATCACGAGGAGGAACTCGCAAAGTATGCGACGTCGGAACAGGACGCGCGTTCCAACCAGAGCCTTCCCGCAGAGATATTGGACTGCGAGGGCTATGGGTTTGCCGTGGAGCAGTTCCAGCTTCACCCCACGATGCCCTGGTATGGACTATGGGCGGTTTCGAACGAATGGAAGGACGTCAGCGATCTAGCCTCCATCAAAGAGCAGCGTTCTTATGTGTTGCTGGATCGGCCGTATAAGTTTCTGCAAACAACTGACAAAACGTCAATTGACAAGGAGACGCTCGGAGTAACTGCCGCAGTTCGTAAACAGGTCCCGGTGCTCCTGGACTTTAACGAAGGCCGCGTCTATATCGAGAATAATAACAAGAAGCTGATCTACACGATAACGACCCAACTGAATAAGTTAGGCATTGAGATCATCCCGGTGGCCTGGACTTACAGTCTCCCGAATTGGACCGCTGAAGTGATCAGTAGATTGTATGAGGCCACTCAGTATCAGGGCGATTTCCAAAAACGCGCCGATGAAGCCACGCGGTTCAAAGCACACGAGATCGAAAAGCTCGAAGACCGGGAATTGGAATCCATCGTCGCAAACTATTTTTCGATGACTGAACTGCCGGGTGAGCTCTGGGCCGGCATTTCCGGTCCTGCGCAGATCCGGCTGCACGACACGAGTCCGCCAATCGGCGTGAAGGCCCCAACGAGTGCCACCACGCTACTCAATATGACGGATGATGCCAAAGTCATTTCGGGCGCCGTCACCTTCCAGGAGCGTGTGTCGATTACAAGCAAGAATGGCGGGGAACTCAATTTCCGCAAGGATCTTCTCTGCATCGATGTGAACGACCGGATCAATCTTCCCGATGTTGGGGCCGCAATGCTGCGTGGTTTTGACCTCCCGGCGTTCAGGAAAGACATCCAGCGCGAGATCCGTAAAACCAAACAGGTTCCTTCGATCGACGAGTTTTGGGGCAAGTGGCTCCACGAATTGAGCAATGCCGTGCGGACGATTGAGGCAGCCTTCCGCGAACTTCTTCATATCGATGGCAATCAGGAGGCTGGCATTTTGCCGATGCGAGTTCCGGCAAAAGAAGAGCTGGAAACCGTGAACCCCTAGAGAAATTGTGATTACCGGAAACTTCCACAACGGAACGAGGG
>JAOAPT010000141.1 GCA_025463045.1 Candidatus Solibacter sp. | reverse complement strand
TTGATGGCTTAACTTGATGGCTAAGGCGAGGACCAATACTCAGTGAAGCGACTTCTTTGCATGGTAGTACTGTCTCCGGCCATCGGCCTCTTCGCGCAATCGCAGTACGCGGGCTCGGCAGCATGTAAGACCTGTCATCCGGCGCTCTATGATCGTTGGAGCAAGACGCGGATGGCGAATGTCGTTCGCGATCCGAAGATCCACCCGGACGCGATCATTCCTGATCTCTCCAAGCCCAATCCGCTGGTGAAATTCACGAAGGACGATATCGCGTTCGTCTACGGGAGCAAGTGGAAGCAGCGCTACTTTACGAAGAAGGGCGACGACTACTATCCTCTCGGTGCGCAGTGGGACGTGACGCATCAGGTGTGGCGCCCGTACATGGTGGCGCCGAATACCGACTGGTGGGTGCCGTTCTATCCCGCCGACAACATGCAGCGGCCGACCGGACCGCTGTGCGACGGCTGCCACTCGGTGAACTACAACGTGCAGACGAAAGCGGTGACGGAATGGAATGTCGGGTGCGAAAAGTGCCATGGTCCGGGCGCGGCGCACGTGCGGCAGCCCTCGCAGACGAACGTCGTCAATCCGGCGCGGCTGAATGCGGTGCAGGCGACCAACGTCTGCCTGCAGTGCCATTCGCAGGGACAGCCGCTGACCAATCCGATCAACGGCAAGTATTACGACTGGCCGGTCGGGTTCGAAGTGGGGAAGGATCTGAAGGACTACTGGAAGCTCGAAGAGCACAAACTCGGGGAGCAATCGTTCACGCACTTCGCGGACGGCACGGCTCACAAGAATCGGATGCAGGGCAACGATTTCGTGCAGAGCGTGATGTACACGCACGGGATCAGCTGCCAGAGCTGCCACGACGTTCACGGGACGGAGAACAACGCGGACCTGTTGAAGCCGGCGAACGTGATGTGCCTGGAGTGTCACGGGCCGACCTCGCCGAACGGTCCGCGCGCGGCGACAATCGAGGCGCACACGCATCACAAGGCGGGTACGCCAGGCAACGAATGCGTGAGCTGCCACATGCCGAAGATCGAGCCCGAGATCTCGGACGTGAACATTCGGAGTCACACATTTCGCTTCGTCACGCCGCGCGAGACGGAGGCCCTGAAAGTCCCGAACGCGTGTAACGTGTGCCACACGGACAAATCGACGAAGTGGGCAGGCGATGCGCTGCAGAACTGGTCGACCGTCTCGCCGTGGCGAATGCAGTAGAGAATCTCATGGGCCTGCGCCAACCAAAGGCGATGAAGAACCGCGCCCCCAATCCGAGCCGCGACCGTGACTCGCGCTATGGCGAGCGAGGGAGCGGTGGTCGCGTGACCACCGCTCCGTAACCGTCGCGGCTCTGATTGGCGTGCGTTCTTCAACGGAGTTCTTCATGGCCCGTTCGGGGCCACAACAAGGGATGAAAGTCTACGATCGCTTATTGGCGCGTTATTTTCAACGGAGCACTGGTCCCCGTGCGACCACTGCTCCCGGTCGCGGCTCCGACAGGGCTCACTTTACGTAGCGTTTCGCGGGCGGGTCCGTCCTACTCATACCGCAGCGCAACCACCGGATCGAGGCGCGCCGCCTTGTTCGCCGGCCAAATCCCGAAGAACAATCCGACTCCGACCGACACGACGATCCCCGTGATTGCCGCCCACAGCGGTACCGCCGCGGGCAGGGAAGGGAAGACCGTGCGCGCGATCACCGCGATCACCCATCCGAAGATGATTCCGATAATGCCGCCGAGTCCGGTGAGCGCCGCCGCCTCGATCAGAAACTGAATCAGGATGTCGAGCTTCTTCGCGCCGATCGCCTTGCGGATGCCGATCTCGAACGTGCGCTCCGTGACCGACACCAGCATGATGTTCATCACTCCGATGCCGCCCACCAGCAGTCCGATCGAGCTGAGCACCACCATCACCAGGAACGTCATCGCCGTGATCTGGTGGAAATCGGAGACCATCTGCTCGGCGGTGGAGAGCGCGAAATTGTCGGGCTTGTCGTACGGAACACGCCGGTCGATGCGCAGCACCGTGCGCACTTCGTCGAGCGCCTGCGGAAGTTTGCCGTTCATCGCGGTGACCACGATCGCGTTCTCACGCGCGTTCGGGTACATCTTCTGCATCGTGCCGTAGGGCAGCAGAATGCGGTTGTCCGTATCGCCGAAGAAGGACGCAGCGGGACGCAGCATGCTGCCGATCACCAGGAACTCATGCCCGCTGACCGTGATCGTCTTGCCGATCGGGTCGAGGTTCGCGAACAGGCCCTTCTCGATGTCGGCGCCGATCACCACGACGGGGGCGCGGCGCCGGCTCTCTTCGTCGGTGAAGAAGCGGCCCAGGTGGATGTCGACCTGGCCGCTACCGCGCGAGTAGCCTTCCTCGACGCCGATGAGATTCACGTCGTACATGTCGTTGCCCATATACTTGGCATTGACCATTCCGTTGGACCGAAAGAGCATGGCAGAGACGTCGTCCACGTTCTTGCAGCGTTCGCGCAGGTGGAGCGCATTCTCGTAAGTCAGGTTCTTGCGCGTGCGTTCTTCCGGGCTCAGATTCCCAACTCGGAAGCCGACAGGAAACTTGAAGACGATGATCGAGTTCGGGCCGAAACTGCGCAGCACGCTGGTCATCGAAGCGTCGAACCCGGTGAGAATCGCGCTCACGCCGATGATCGTTCCCGTGCCGATAATCACGCCCAGCACGGTGAGAAACGCGCGCATCTTGTGCGAGCGGATCGTCTCCAGTGCGAGCACCAGCCCGTTGAGAAATGCGAGTCTTGTCATCTTTCCACCCGCAGCGCTTCGATCGGGTCCAGCCGCGCGGCGCGGCGCGCGGGATAGATGCCGAAGAAAAGTCCGACCGTCGCCGAGAGTCCCACGCCCGTCGCGACCGACGTCCACGGGAGCGCCATCGGGACGGACGTAAACGTGCGCACCACGATCGCGACAATCCACGCGATCGCCACGCCCGCCAGTCCGCCGGCGCCGGCGAGCACACTGGATTCCACCAGATACTGATTGAGAATGTCGCGCCGCCGCGCGCCCAGCGATTTGCGGATGCCGATCTCGTGCGTGCGCTCCGTGACTACGGCCAGCATGATATTCATGATCACGATCCCGCCCACCACCATGAACACGCTGACGATCCCCACGGCCATTCCGGCGATCGTCGACGTCAGCCGCTCCCAGAGATTGACGATCGTTTCCGAGGCGAAGATACTGAAGTTGTCGTCCTGTCCCGGCCCGATGTGGCGGTATGATCGCAGCAGCACGCGCACCTCGTCCTGCGCCTCGGCCAAGTGATCCTGCGCGTTCGCCTTGGCGATGATGCGGATTCCATTGCGGCTGCCGTACGTCTTGAAATAGCTGTCGATCGGGATCATCACGAAGTTGTCCTGCGACTGTCCGAAAACGCTGCCCAGCGTCTTGGCGCACCCGACCACTTCGTAGGGATTGCCTTCGATCGCGATGAACTTGCCGAGCGCGTCGCGGCCTTCGAAAAACCGCGTTCGAACATCGTTGCCGATGAAAACCACGGGTGCATGGCGGCGGACTTCTTCGTAAGTAATCCCACGTCCGGTATCGATTTGTACGTTGTTAATCGCGGGAATATTCTCCGTCACGCCCTCGATATCGACGCCGAGCACGGAGTCGCCCTTATACGAAACGCGAGCCTGCCGCGACACCATCATCCCGACATCCTTGACGAGGGTCGCGCGCTCTTTCACGAATGCGTATTCGTCGGGCTTGATCTGCGGATTCCGCTTCTGCATCTCCATGAATTTCTTGGGATCCCACGGGCCGAACCAGGCCATGCGGACCACCCGGAAGCCGTCGGAGCCCATGTTCGACACCTTCTCGGCGATGTAGACGTTCATCCCGTGGATCAGCGCTGTAACGGCGATCAGGGTAGTGGTGGCGAGGATGATGCCGAGCAGCGTGAGGAAAGTGCGGAGCTTGTTCTTCCGTAACGAATCGACGGCAATCCGCGTGGCCTCCCAAAACGATGCGGACAGATGGAATTTAGCGGTCTTCGGCACGGTGTTCGAAAAGGAAGACGCCGTGCCGCGGAGATTTGTTCCGAAAAATGTGGCTTACTTCAACACAGAATCGATCGACTTCTGGGCGATCGGCATGATCAGCTCATACCCGGCATCGTTCGGGTGCAGACCGTCGCCGGTCAGTTCCTTCTGGAGCGCTCCCTTATCGTCGAGCATCGGGGTGAAGTAGTCGAGATAAGTCGCATGATGCTTCGCGGCGTAGTCCTTCATCCAGTTATTCAACTCGATGATCTTCGAATTCGGACGCCGATCGCTCTGGTTGCGAATGTAATCGCAGGTCGGCATGACGGCAGCGAGTATCACCTTAATGCCGTGCGCCTGAGCGAGTTCCGTCATGCTCGCCAGATTGTCCTCGATCATCTCCAGCGTGGAGGGGCCGGTGTTGCCCGCGATATCGTTAGTCCCGGCGAGGATGACTACCGCCTTCGGCTGCAGCGCGATCACGTCGGGGCGGAAGCGGATCAACATCTGCGGCGTGGTCTGACCGCTGATTCCGCGATTGATATACGGCTTGCCGGGAAAGAATTTACCCGCGCGGCGGCCCCAGAAATCGGTGATCGAATCTCCCATGAACACGACGCGCTCTTCACCCGCGGCGGGCGGTGCGACCTTGGCATTCTCCGCGCGGTAGCGATTCAGGTTTGGCCAATCCTGCAGCGTCCGGGTTGCGCGATCCAGATCCGCCTTGAGTTTGACGGCATCCGGCGCGGCGTCGGGCGCGGGTGTGGTTTGAGCACCGGCCACGGCGGCCAGCATCAGTGCGGCGAGTAGGGAAGCTTTCATATTATTTGCCCTCCACTTTAACCTGACTCGGATCGGTGAGGGCGATCTGGGGCTTCTTGTTGTAGTCTTCGATCTTGCCGGTCACGCAGATCGCCTTGTCCAAGTACATCTTTTCCGGTTCGCCGAATTTCGCGCGATGCTCGCCCTGAATCACTGCCGTGAATGGAGAATCCGGATAAGGCTTGTCGAAGTTCAGAAAGGTGATCTTGCTCGCCGATTGCTCCAGATAACGTGCGCCCACGACCTTGCCGCAGACCGTCGCCGTTTCGTTCATGTGGTCCTTGGCGGCGGACGCCGGGACGTTGTCGGCGGCGCATAGCGCACCGGCGACGCAGAGCGCGAAGATTGCTATTCGGAGGTGCATCGCTGCTATTGTAAACCACGCAATGGTAGACTCAATTCCCATATGAGATTCCTGGTGTTGAGATTACTGGTGCGGAGATTACTGGTGCTGATGCTGGCGGCCTTCGCGCTGCGCGCTGCCGACGAGATCACGGTGTACGACTTGCTCGCGCCGGCCACCCATTCCTTCGACATCATCTATGACGTGACCGCCACTCGCGAAGGGTCGCCGTACTTCTTCAACCCAATCCGCGCAGGTTCGGTCGCGACCAAGGAACGCGTCATCGACCGCGCGACCGGCAAGCCGCTGGTCTTCGCCGTAGTCGATGGCAAGTCCGCGAAGGCAAGCGGTTTCGTCAACGCGCGCACTGCCGACGAGGCACAATTCCTCCGCGTGACGCTGGCCGCCCCCGTTCCTAAAGCCGCGGAGTCGCGCATCCGGATCTATAAGACCTACACCGACGCGCCATCCTACTACGAGAAGGATGGCGGCTTCGTCTTCGACCGCCCGCTCGGCATCAAGCGCAACGTTGTGATTCTCCCGAAAGGCTACGAGCTCGTCGGCTCGGCTTCGCCGGCGATGGTCTCGCTGGAGGCAGACGGCCGCATCCATGTGAGTTTTCTGAACGATCGCGACGATCAACTGCCCGTGAAAATCGTCGGGAGGAAACTGTAATGAAGATGCTCTGGCTATTCCTGATTCCCGCGCTCTCTTTCGGCCAGTTCCATCGCGCCGAGCAGGATCGCGAGATCCGCTATTGGCTCGAAGCTCCCGACACGCACGTCTTCCGCATCTCCCACGATTTCACGATCACGCGTGTCGGACAGAAGTCCGCGCACAGCTTCGTGCGCAAGGGCAGCACGGTGAACGCCGACGCGAAGATGTACAACCTCGATACCGGCCAGCCGCTGCCCACGAAAAACGTAAGCGGCAAATCGGTGAACGAGCTCGGCTACTATCCGACTCCCACCGAAGACGATTCCGTGGTCGTACAGGGCGACCTGCCCAAACCGGTCGGTGAAAACGAGAGCGTCCGGATTCGCTGCGTGGAAAGCTACACCGATGCCGCGGGATATTACGTCAAAGATGGCGAGCTCGTCTGGTCGCGTACACTCGGCCGCCCGCTGAATTACGTGACGCTCCCCGTCGGCTGGATGTTGACGCGCCTCAACTCCCCCGCGATCGTGACGCTTGACTCCGAAGGACGCGTGACGCTGCGCTTCACCAATATCCGCAACGACAACTTGGCGGTAACGATCTACGCCCGTAAACGCGAACGATGAAGGCAGTGCTG
>JAOAPT010000971.1 GCA_025463045.1 Candidatus Solibacter sp. | reverse complement strand
GTCGAACGCATGCTTCCACGCCGCGACCTCGAAGCCAGATGCGGGTCCGGCCGGCGGTCCTCCCGAGATCGTCACCAGGATATCGACGCCGCCGAATGCCTTCACTGTCGCGGCGTGCCATCCCTCGATGGTTTCTACCGATGAGACATCGGCCACTGTGCCAATTACCTCCGCGCGTGTCGACTCCGCGATGCGTGCCGCGGCTGCGGCAATTGTGTCCTGCTTACGTGCCGCGATCGACACCTTCGCCCCTTCGGCGGCGAGCGCGCTCGCAATGGCGAACCCCAGCCCCTGGCTGGCAGCGGCCACCATCGCGACCTTCCCCTTCAATCCTAGGTCCATGGTGTCAGTGTAAACCGCGCCACGGTGGAACGACGCCGGGAATCATGCTATCTATAGATTCGCGAGGAGACGCATGCACCGTCAAGGAATGGTTTCCATCTGGTTCTTCATCGGAGCTCTGCTGCTGGCCTACGGCGTCCTGATCATGGGCGCGGGCATTTATGAACTCTCGAACCCGCCCGTGCACCCGGTCGTCCACGCCGAATTGCACGCGGGAATCTGGTGGGGCGCGCTCCTCCTGGTGCTCGGCCTCGTCTATTCCGTCAAGTTCCGTCCCGGCAAAATCTGATTCCGCCGACTTCTTTCGGACGGTGAGCGGGTAACGTTTCGTCGCCGGCGCCACGACCACACTGATCGGACAGGTGCCAGACCGCAAGCCCAGCAATGAGTTTCATCCTTCGAACGAGCCTTCAAAGGATCTACCGCTTCGTAATGCTCCTCGTGCGCGTCTATCTCCTTCAGGAAGCCTTCCAGAAGCCGTGGGATTACAACTCGTTATCCGAGCCGGAATAAACCCTGAATGAACCCACGATTTCTCCTGACCAACAAAAAAAGGGGGACCAGCCGACGCCGGTCCCCCTTGAGGGGTTGGAAACTACCGATTGACTAGAATGTGAAGCGGAGCGCCAGGCGGAAGTTGCGAGCCTGTTGGAACAGGGTCGGCATTCCGTACCGTCGCGCCAGCGTCAACGGGGTTTGGATCGCCGTCGTGGTGCCGGGGGCGATGCCGCCAAAAGCGCCGGTGCCGTTCAAGGCGTCGATGTAGTTGTAGCCGTTCATCACCTTGCCCCAGTCGACCTGCGGATCGCCGGGGAACCGGGACGCGCGGGTCGGGCTGACCAGGTTGGTCGGGATCCCGAATTCATACGCTGCTTCCACCGCGCGCTGATTGAAGATGTTCAGCACGTTAGCTTCGAGCGACAGCCGCTGCCCTTCCTTCACGATGATCTCGTGACGGAGAGTGAAGTCGGTCTGAATCAGCGGATCGCTGCGCATGTCGTTGACCACGCCGTTGGAGGAGATGCTGCCATCGGCGTTGCGGACGAGGCGTACCCAGTTGCCGCGGCCTTCCGCATACTGGCAGGCAGAAGAGCTGCCGACGACCGGGATGCAGGTGTTGATCGGCGTGCCCTGATACCAGACCTGGGTGAAGCCCAGGTTGGTCACCATGTGCGCCCACTTCAGGCTGTAATAGCCGAACGCGGAGGCAGTGTTGGGGCGATCGGTGCCGAGCGGTCCGTCCTGGGGCTTACCGTTGCTATCGTAAGTCATAGTCGGAAGATCGAAGGCGCGGCCGTTGTTCGGAGCGTGACGACCGAACGTGCCGTCGGTCGGATCGGAGTTGGTGAGACCGGCGTAGTTCCCGGTCAAACGGCTCCAGGTGTAGGAGACGGAACCGAACCACTTGCCGCCGGAGCGCTTGACGAGGCGGAACTCGGCGCCGTCATAACGACGAACGGCCGGCTGGACCTTGGGGCATTCCGCGCAGAAGACGGTGGAGGTCAGGTAGTTGCCCGAAGCGTCGGGTGTGCAACCCGTGCCAGGGCAGGGAATTGACACCGGACGGTGAAGGATATCGGCAAACTGGCTTCCCGGGTTGCCGATGTAGAAACCGAGGTTGTCCGTGATCGACATGTCCTCGATGGTGCGGTCCAGGCGCTTGCGGGCGTAGCGGGTTTCAATCGCCCACTGCGAGTTGAGAGCGATGTCGACGCCGGTCACGAATTCATGCTGCAGCATGGGCTTCATGCTCGGGCTGATCGCCGGATCGCGAGGATCGGCCTTGGTAGCGCGGAAGTCCACGTTTTCGATAAAGCGGCCAACGTTGACACCCGGCGCGGGGCCGGTGGCCGGGCAACCGCCTCCGATGGGAAAGCTCGGAGTGATCTTGGTGAAATCGGTATCGTCCATGGCGTAAACGCAGTTATGCCAGTAGTCGCTGCCGAAGGATCCGCGGGCCAGACCCATTTTCATAATGTCGTAGAACTTGCCGTAGCTGGCGAAAACCTTGACCTTGCCGTTGTGCAACAAGTCGTAGGCGCCGCCGATGCGGGGAGCGATCTTGTCGCCCCAACCGAAGTTGACGGTCGGGAAGCGGGTGGGATCGTAAGGCGGTTGATTTTCGGTATCGAGGCGGATGCCGAGGTTCAGAGTGAGGCCCTTTGCGACCTGCCACTGATCCTGGAAGTAGAACGCCTTGGCGGTTTGCGCACTGCCGCCGGTGTTGACTACGCCCGTGCCGACCGTGAAAAAGCCGTACTTACCCTGGCAAGCTCCGTTGCCATAGAGCGACTTGTTTTGCGAGATGATGGCATCGCAAGCCGTGGCGCTGGTGACAGGGGCATAGGCCTGTCCCCAGGTGAGGGAGACGGCGCCGCCGTTGAAGGTGCGCAGCACATCGTTGGATTGCTGCTGGTAGAAGAACCCGGCCTTGAACGTGTGCGTTCCGAGGCCGTGAACGAAGTAGGAAGCATCCACATTCAGGCCCTTGCGCTTGTAGGCGTCGTAGGCTGTGGCCAGGTTGCTCGTGATATTGGCGAAACCCGAGGTGTTGTAGGCCGAACTCGGGAGGGAGTTTCCGGCCAGATCCAGGGTGGCGGCATTTGCCGTGTTGCTATAGCTGTAGCGGGTGCCGACGGGCGTTCCGCGCTGTTCGGTGTTGTTGAAGAAGTAGCCGTAGCGAGCGCTGACCACCAACTTCGAGGTGGGCGTCCAGTCGCCGCCGAAGGTCCAAGTGTTCACCGGATTCACCGAACCGGCATCAGCACGGAGAGTGCTGGGGTCAGTGGTGCGGCCGGTGTTGATCTGTCCGGGAATGTTACTGTCCTGCCCGCCGAGCGTGCCGGTGGTACGGAAATAGCCGTAGTTCCAGGAGCCGAAAAGGCGCAGGGAATTCGTCACACCGTAATCCAGGCGGTTGTACGCGTTGTGCACGGTAGTGGTTTGGGTCAGGGTCCGGGGACCAGGATTCAAGCTAGTGAAGTTCGTGGTGCGGCGCGTGGTATCGATGCTCGGAATGTAGCTGCTGAACAGCCACAGTTTGTTCTTCCAGAGCGGTCCGCCGAGGGTGTACCCGGGCTCCACGATGCTGCGCTGATCTTTCTTCGCGTTGAAATACTCGGGTGCGCCATCCAGGCGGCAGTTGCCGGCCGCCACGCAAGCGCCGGAGCTCGCCGTATTGGTCGACGTCGCCGGATTGATGCGCAAACTGCGATCGCCGTTGTTGGCGTTCAGCGCGTTGGTCGTGTAATAGGTCAACAGGCTGCCGTGCCATTCGTTGGAACCCTTGCGGGGAACCACGTTGATCACGCCGCCGAGCGCTCCGCCGTATTCGGCTTCGAAGCTGCTCGATTTTATTTGCACTTCCTGGATGAAGTCGATCTGGAAGCTCTTGCCGACGCCGCCGGTCTGAATGTTGGTGGCGTTGACGCCATCGATCATGTAGACGTTTTCGGAATCGGTGGCGCCGTCAATCTGGAATCCGTTGGCGCGGTTGGAAGTGGTTCCCTGCAAAGGTTCCTGGCGGGCGCCGGCAGCGAATGGAATCACAGACTGGAAGGAGCGCCCTTTCGGGATGTTATCGAGGATCTGCTTGTCGACGGTTACCTGCACCTTGCTCTGCGTGACGTCGATGATCGTGGCTGATTCGGACACTTCAATCGTTTCGGCAACAGAGCCAACTTCCATCATCACGTCGATGTTAGGTAGACGTCCTACCGCCAAATCGATACGGCGCTTCCGGTAGGTGTGAAATCCGGGTGCAGTGACGGTGAGCGTGTA
>JAOAPT010000136.1 GCA_025463045.1 Candidatus Solibacter sp. | reverse complement strand
TCAACTCAAAATGTAGTGCAGACCTTGGCCATGCGCTCACTGAAAACAAAGCGCTTGCTTGGCTTGTTCCTGCCGAAGTGCGAAAGTCAGGCTAGCTGGCCGTCGGTGCCGGTTCGTACCGAAGTCGCTGCGAAGGCGGGTTGGGCCGGTGCGTATACGACCGAGAATCCCACTCTCATAACCGTCTCCAGCACGAACGCCACTTACCAATGGATGTCGGGAGTGGAGATGCTCTTCCACGAAGCGTCACATTCGCTGGATAGCAAGGTCAATGCGGCGCTGACCGCGGAGTTGAAGTCCCGCAAGATGCTCTTCCGGCGGCGGGCGTTCGGCCATGCGGTGCTGTTCTACACCGCAGGCGAGATTGCCCGCCGACATCTTGGAGACTATCAACCCGTGGGCATTAAAGAGGGAATCCTGGAGCGCGGTTGGCCGGGATCGCTCGCAGTGCTGGAGAAGGACTGGAAGCCCTACCTGGACGGCAAGACCACATTCGCGGATGCCGTCCAGGCGTTGGTCACGGACTACGGAGAGCCTCAGAAATAGGAGTCCTCGTTCTCAGCGGAGAGCTTGCGCGCGATCGCGGACTACCGCCAGTAGCCGCGGCGGAAGCGCCAGCGATGATGATCTTCCACCCACGTGCCGGGAACCCACACCGCGCGCCTGTGCGGTGGGCGCAGCCAGCGGCCGTCGATCCACGCCCAGCGACCGCCGCGCCAATCCCAGTAGCCGTCCGTCCAGACGTAGCCCGGTCCGGGAGCGTAGCCCATCACTCCATAGCGCGGAGGCGGAGGCGGGCCGAAACGAACTGATGCGTAAGCCCCGTTTGTAGCGCACCCGGTGAGCAGGGTGCCGAGAAGTATCGTGCCAGATAGAAGTAGTTTTTTCATTTCGCTACCTTCCTGAATGGTGAAACGCGTTGCCGCCGGAGCTGGTTGCGTGTCTAAAGAATTGTTAACGTTACGCCGGATTAATGGTGTCCCGGCGTGATACGTGAGACACTTCCGCAGAAGGAGTTCCTAACGTATGAAATGGCTTTTGGCATTAGCCGCCCTGTGCGCAATGACGGCGTCCGCCGCCGATATTTCCGGTACGTGGAAGGCGAGCGTGGAGACGCAGAACGGGCCGATGCAGACGGTGTTCGTGTTCAAGGTCGACGAGGGAAAAGTCACCGGGACGACGACCCTGGGACAGATGGGCGAAGCTCCGATCTCCGAAGGCAAAGTCGATGGCGATACGGTGACGTTCGCCGTCGTGCGCAGCGGACCGAATGGCGAGTTCCGGATCAACTACACGGGCAAAGTGAACGGCGATGAGATGAATATCAAGGCGTCGGTAGTGGGGATGGATCGGAATTTCGAAATGACGGCGAAACGGGCGAAGTAGAATGGGGGAATGCCCAGAGTCTCCGAACTCCTTGTCAATGGCTCGCGGCGGCGGATCGATGTTGATCCGGACCGCACACTGCTCTCCGTACTGCGCGACGATCTCGATCTGACCGGCACGAAATTCGGCTGCGGCGAAGGCCAATGCGCGGCGTGCACGGTGCTGATCGATGGAGTGGCGACGAAGTCGTGCCTCGCCAAGGTGGGCACGGTCGGCGCGAAGTCCGTGGTCACGATCGAAGGGCTCGCGCCGGAGGGCAAGTTGCATCCGATGCAGCAGGCGTTCCTCGACGCTGACGCGCTGCAATGCGGCTACTGCACGCCGGGGATGATTCTCGGCGCAGTGGCGCTACTGAAGCGGACGCCGCATCCGTCGGAAGCGGAGATTTCGAGCGGCATGAACGGGCACATCTGCCGCTGCGGGACATATCCGAGAGTCGTCAGCGCGATCCGCGCGGCGGCGGAGAAAGGCGGCCGGGCATGAGGCGGCGCGATTTCTTTGCGGCAATGGGCGGCGGCATCGTGGTGCTGCTGGAAGACGATATTCTCGCGCAGGAAACGGGCGGTCCGCGGCGCGGCGGAAACACTGCGGCCCCGGCGGAGATCGGCGCGTGGCTGCACATCGGCGAGAGCGGCGATGTGACGGTGTACACGGGCAAAGTCGAGGTCGGGCAGAATGCGCGCACCTCGCTGACGCAGGCCGTGGTCGAGGAGTTGCACGCTCCGCTGTCGTCGGTCCACATGGTGATGGCGGACACGGACCTAACGCCGTTCGATATCGGCACGGTGGGTAGTATGACGACACCGCGCATGTGGCCGCAGATTCGCAGTGCGGCGGCGGCCGCGCGTGAGGTGCTGCTCGATCTCGCGGCGACGAAATGGAACGTGGACCGCGCGACGTTGAAGGTGGAGGACGGCAAGGTCCGGGCCGGCACGCGCTCGGCGGGCTTCGGAGAATTGACACGCGGCGAGCGGTTGACGCGCACGATCCCGTCAAGCGTTGCTCTCGCGAAGGCGGGCGAGTGGAAGACGGCGGGCACCTCGATCCCGAAAGTCAACGGGCATGCGATCGTCACCGGCGCGCATCGGTACACCTACGATTTGAAGCGGCAGGGCATGCTGTACAGCAAGGTGCTCTATCCGCCGCAGTTCGGCGCGACACTCGTCTCACTCGACGCATCGGCCGCGGAGGCAATCCCCGGCGTGCAGGTGGTCCACGAGGGAAACTTCGTCGCAGTGGCTGCATCGGAAGCGGACGTGGCCGTGAAGGCAGTGGCGGCGCTGAAGGCCGAATGGAAGACGGTGACGGCGGAGGCGGACAGCCGCACGGTCTTCGAGTATTTCAAGAAGACGGCGCAGGGCGGCGCGGCGAATTCGGCGAAGCTGACGCCCTATAGCATCTCTTACATCGCGCACGTTCCGCTCGAACCGCGCTCCGCGCTCGCGCAGTGGGACGGCGATAAGTTGACCGTGTGGACCGGATCGCAGCGTCCCTTCGGCGTGCGCAGCGAACTCGCGCAGGAGTTCAAGATCCCTGAAGAAAAAGTGCGGGTGATCGTGCCCGATACGGGAAGCGGCTACGGCGGCAAGCACAATGGCGACGCGGCGGTGGAAGCGGCGCGGATCGCGAAGGCGCTCGGCAAACCGGTAAAGCGGAACTGGACGCGCGAAGAAGAAATGACGTGGGCGTACTTCCGTCCTGGCGGTTCGATCGAGATCGGCGGCAAGACGGCGCCCGATGGAACGATCACCGAGTGGGAGTTCCACAACTACAATTCGGGCGGGTCGGGCCTGCAGTCGCCGTACGAGATTGCGAGCAAGAAGGAGCAGTTCCACCAGACGAAGTCGCCGCTGCGGCAGGGGTCATACCGGGGGCTCGCGGCGACGGCGAATCACTTCGTGCGCGAGAGCTACATGGACGAACTGGCGGAAGGCGTGAAGATGGATCCGCTGGAGTTCCGCCTGAAGAACGCGAAGGACGAGCGGCTGCGCGCGGTGATCGTCGCGGCGTCGGATAAATTCGGGTGGAAGTCGCGCAAGAAGACGGCGGGCCGCGGCTTCGGGATCGCGGCGGGCTTCGAGAAGGGTGGGTACGTCGCCACGTGCACCGAAGTGAGCGTGGACGCGAAGACCGGTGCGGTGAAGGTGCTGCGCGCCGTTGTGGCGTTCGAGTGCGGCGCGGTGGTCAATCCCGAGCACCTGCGCAATCAGGTGGAGGGCGCGATCGTGATGGGCCTGGGCGGCGCGCTCTTCGAAGAGATCCAGTTCGCCGAGGGCAAGATTCTGAACAACCGCCTGGCGAAGTACCGCGTGCCGCGATTCAGCGATACGCCGGTGATCGAAAGCGTGCTGCTCGATCGGAAGGACATTGCATCGGCGGGCTCCGGGGAAACGCCGATCGTGGGGATCGCACCGGCGATTGGCAACGCGATCTTCGACGCGAGCGGGAAGCGGTTTCGACGGCTGCCCTTGATGGCTTAACTTGATGGCTAAGGCGAGGACCAATACTCAGTGAAGCGACTTCTTTGCATGGTAGTACTGTCTCCGGCCATCGGCCTCTTCGCGCAATCGCAGTACGCGGGCTCGGCAGCATGTA
>JAOAPT010000101.1 GCA_025463045.1 Candidatus Solibacter sp. | reverse complement strand
CGTTACCTGCCGCTTATGCCGCTTTGCGAGTCTTTTATCCATACCTAAGGGTAGCTGTTTGGCGCGGAGATCGGGAATCTGCCCTCAAAGTGCGCTGGAGCACTCACTTCCGCTCGTCATGGACATTGATTCCGTCCACCGCTCAAATCCAAATCCGCCGCGCTCCTCGTACATAACGGTGTAACCAACATCTTTAGGAGGATTTACGATGCGTCCAATCGCACGTGGAATGCTTGCGGCAAGCCTCGCCCTCAGCGCGGCCTTCGCTGCGAGTCACCGGAATGGTCCACTCTTGCTCGAAGATCAGACTGCGAATCTGAACGACTTCTACGCGTTTCGCAGCTATGAACAAGGCAAGAGTGACCGCCTGGTGATGAGCATGAGCGCGCAGGGGTTCCAAGTCCCGGACAACGGCCCGAGTTACTACAAGTTCTCGACCAGCGTCCTCTACCGCTTCAACATCAACAACTCCCGGGGACTCGACGGAGCCCCCGATATGCAGATCGACTTCCAGTTCAGGGACACCTACCGGGATAACCCAACATTTGTCTCCTACTTCGGGAAGATCAACTCGATCGACAGCCCCGGTATCTTTCTTTACGAGACTTACATCGTAATCATCCGGGATCTGAAACAGAACAAAATCCTCGCGGTCTACGATAAGGATGTCAACGGACATGCCCTATCCGTCGCACCGCCGAATCTGGGTCCCAACTCCACGCCCAGCTACGAGAAGAATCTCGGTGCACCGAGCGTGTTCACACTCGCTAACGGAATGCGCGTCTTCGCCGGACCTCGCGACGACGCTTTCTATTTCGATAGCGGCGCCACGTTCGACACCCTGAACTTCCGCCCTCCCGCTCCCGTGCTTTCCGGCAGCGCCGACACCGGCCAGGGCGCCGCCGCTCCCGCCGCCGTCGATGGCTTCGCCGGCTACAACATCAGCCTGATCGCCGTCGAAATGCCGATCACCATGGTCACCGCCAACGGCGGCACGCCGACCAGCGCGACCGACCCCAACGGCACCATCGGCGCCTGGGCCAGCACCCTCCGCCAGATCGTCACCGTTCGCCCGAGTCCGGCCGACCCCGTGAGCTTCGGCGACTGGATGCAGGTCGATCGCGTCGGCAATCCGCTCACCGTCGAAGCGCTGATTCCGACCCCGCTCAAGGATCGTTGGAATCGCAGTCTGCCCGTCGACGATCAGCAGTGGGCGCCCTACATCGGCGACCCCTTCTTCGCCACTGGCGTTCTCAAGGGCGTCTTCAACGTCCCCGTGCCACCCGCCCCGCGCAAAGATCTGTTGGGCGTCTTCGTGCCCGACATCACGCGCGTCAATCTCTTCACCACCCCGACCGCGTTCGCCAGCCAGAACCGTCTTGGACCACTCGGCGGCGATAACGCCGGTTGGCCCTTCGGCGGACGGCGTCCGGTCGACGACGTGGTGGACATCGGCTTCCGTGCTCTCGCCGGCGTCCTCGTTCCCGGGTTCACCAACGCCCCGCCCCTCGGCGACGGCGTGAACTCCAACGACATCCCGCTGCTCGATCACTTCCCATTCCATGCGCCGCCGCACGCTGGCTTCCTGCACAGTCAGATCAACGGCACCAATGGACGGGGAACTAATACCAATCAGTAACATTCGTGCGGGGCAGGCCTGACACCTGCCCCGCCGATCCCAGGAGCCATCATGCGACTTACTTACTTCCTACTCTTCGCCCTCACCTCTTTCGCTCAGTCGGGAAATGACAAACTCGGCGACTTACTCCAGGACCGCGCGCTCTACGACGCAGTCAGCCGGATGAAGACCGACGACCGCATCGCGATGTACGCCACCCTCTCCGGCGCCAAGCCCGACGATCCGCGCTATCAGAATCAGATGGCCGCCACGTATCTCCAGAAAATGCGCGAAACGATGGACCCCGACTATCTCAACCGCGCGACCAAAATCGTCGACAACGTGCTCTCCGCCGACTCCGCGAATTACGAAGCCCTGCGCCTTCGGAGCGCGATCGAACTCGAACGCCACGATTTTCCCCACGCCGCCGAGAACTCGCGCAAACTGGTCCGTATCGCGCCGGAAGATCCGTGGAACTGGGGAACGCTCGGCGATTCGCTGATGGAACTCGGCGAGTACAGCGCCGCCGCGGACGCCTATCAGAAGATGGTGCAACTGCGCCCCGACATGTCGAGCTACAACCGCGCCGCGTATTATCGCTTCGTCGCCGGCGACCCGAACGGCGCCATCGACATCATGAAGCGCGCCATCGATAGCGGCAGCCGCTCCCCCGAAAACATCGCGTGGTGCCTGGTCGATCTCGGTAACATGGAGCTCAAAATCGGCCGCACCGCCGACGCCTCTGACGCTTACCACGCCGCACTCAAACTCTTCGCCGGCTATCACCCCGCCTTCGCCGGCTTGGGCAAGGTAGCCGCGCAATCCGGCAAGACCGCCGAGGCGATCGATTACTACCTCAAAGCGCAGGCCGCCGTCCCCCTGCCCGATTATTCCGCCGCACTCGAAGACTTGTACGAGACCGCCGGCAAGCCCGAAGAGGCCCGCAAACAGGCCGCCCGCCTCGCCGTCATCGAGCGCATGGATCAGGCCGCCGGCTTCGCCGCCAATCGCAATCTCGCCCTCGCCTATGCCGATCACGGCCGCAATCTCGAGCATGCCCTCGCTATGATTCGCGAAGAAATGAAGACCCGCCGCGATATTTACGAGCAGGACGCTCTCGCCTGGGTGCTCTATCAAACCCGCCATTATCCCGAGGCGAGGCAGGCCAGCGAGAAGGCTCTCGAACTCGGCACGCCCGAGCCCGCCTTCTACTATCACGCCGGCATGATCTCCGCCGCCCTCGGTGATACCGCCGCCGCGCGCAAGCACCTCGAGCGCGCACTTGCGCTCAATCCGAACTTCGATCCGAAACAGGCAAGCCTCGCACGCGCCGCCCTGAAAGAGGTCACCAAATGATGTCCGCCGTCGTCTTGATCGCTACCATGCTCGACCCCGCTGCCACCGTTGCCCAGCGCAACGACGCGTGCTTCGCCCTCCGGGGCGATCGCTCTCCCGAAGCCGTCGAAGCCATGCAGCGCGCACTCCACGACAAGGTCGTCCGCACCTGCGCCGCGCGCGATCTCCGCGAGGCCGTTGCGCTCGACCCGCTGCTCGCTTCGCTCACTGACGATGACGCCGATATCCGCATCGCCGCCGCCCGCGAACTCGGCGAACTCCGCGACCCGAAGGCGCTCGCCCTGCTCGGCAGCGCCGCGCTCGATTCCAACATGATGGTCGCCGGAGCCGCGATCGGCGCGCTCGCCGCATACCAGAGTCCCGCCGCCCTGCCGTATCTCCTGCGCGCCGCCGAACAGCCCACCGTCGCCGGCATCAACGCTCTCGAACACGCAGCGCGGTCGCACGAGCCCGCCGTCCTGCCGCTCGCCCGCCGCGCCATCGCTCGCGCCGACGTCGCCGCGCAACTGATAGCGATCACCATCCTCGGCGACCTCGGCGACGCAAGCGATCTCCCGAAACTCCGCGAACTCGCCGCCCTCACCGACCCCGTCTACTCGCGCGGCCGCGGCTTCGGTTTCATGCCCCCCATCGACCTCGGCCGCGCCGCCCAAAACGCCATCGCCAAAATCGCGCGAACAGAGCCGCGACCGTGACTCGCGCTTTGGCGAGCGAGGGAGCGGTGGTCACTCCGCGCCGCTCCGATTGGTGCGCCGAGCGTCGCCGCCTCTCACCCCCCGCACTTCATCACGCGCGACATGTACTCCCACACCTTCGGATTCCCGAACGGAGCCATCTGCTCTTTCGCCGGCGCCGGCCAGTTCGCCTTATCCGCGTACAGCTTATTCAGCCCCTCCCCGATCTCCGGATCGCCGCCCGTGAACCCCGCCACCAGCGCCTTCCATCGCACCGCCAGCGCCTGCGCCTTTTCACTCTCGGGATCTTCCCCGAGCGCCGCCTCCACATCCGCGAACAACTCCGTCCACTGCTTCGATACCTGCGCCTGCAATTCCGGCGTCCATTCCTTCCGCCGCTCGTCGATCTTCGCGCGCGCCTCCGGGCTGTAGTATTTCTCGCTCCAACTGCTGTCGTTTTGCATCTCAATCACCTCGATGATTTTCGTTAACAACGCAGAGTCGGCACGCCTTCCCGGCCCGATCGATTGCTCCGCTTCCCGAATCGCCAGAATCGCGCGATCCAGCAGCTTTCGCTTCTGCTCGAGCACCGTCCGCTGCATCCGCAGCGCGTCCGGCAACTCAAGCCCGTTCAGATCCAGCATGCCTTTGATCTGCTTCAAAGGAATCCCGAGAAACTTCAGTGCGACAATCTGCTCCAGCCGTTCCAGATCGCGCGTGCTGTACACCCGGTACCCCGCATCGGTCCGCTGCGGACGCAGCAGCCCGAGCCGGTCGTAGTGATGCAGCGCGCGCACCGTCACACCCGCGAGCTTGCCGAACTCCTGTACGTTCACTCAAAATCCCTTCTGAAAATCATCCTCAGCCCTGACGCAGCGTGAGGGTCAAGCCCTTTGTCTCAAGAAAATCCCGACCCCCCCCTTGCGGCCAAATCTGTTCTTACATCCGCCAGATTCGAACAGTTCAACCCTGAGCCTCTTTTTTTTCGGCGTTCATCGGCGGCTAAAGGTTTTCGCTTCCGGTTACGCTTCTGCCGCGCTGTTGTACTATTTCTATTATTCAATGGCGCCCATTCTGGAGCTACGCAGGCTCGTCAAGCATTTCCCAGGTCACCAGGCGGTCCGCGATATTTCACTCGTCATCCCGCACGGCAGTTTCTTCTCGCTGCTCGGACCCTCGGGCTGCGGCAAGACCACCACGCTCCGCCTCATCGCCGGCTTCGAAGAGCCCACCTCGGGCGACGTCCTCCTCAACGGCGAAATCGTCAATCAGCGCCGGCCCTACGAACGCAACGTGAGCACCGTCTTCCAGAACTACGCGCTCTTCCCGCACCTCACCGCGCGTCAGAACGTCGAGTTCGGACTCAAGCGCCACAAAGCGCCCGACATCGACCGCCGCGTCAAAGAAGCGCTCGACCTCGTGAGCCTCACCGGCAAGGAATCGCGCCGCCCCGCGCAACTCTCCGGCGGCGAACGCCAGCGTGTCGCACTCGCCCGCTCGCTCGTCCTTCAGCCCGACGTCCTCCTCCTCGATGAACCTCTCGCCGCACTCGATCCCAAACTCCGCAAGCAGATGCGCATCGAGCTCAAAGCCATGCAGCGCCGCGTCGGCATCACGTTCCTCCTCGTCACGCACGATCAAGAAGAAGCGCTCTCCATGTCCGACCAGCTCGCCGTGATGAATGAGGGCCGCGTCGAGCAGGTGGGCACCCCAGAAGACGTGTACCTCCGTCCTCAATCGCGCTTCGTTGCCGGATTCCTCGGCGGCGTCAATTGGATCAACGGCGTCGGCATCCGCCCCGAATCGGTCCGCCTCAATCGCACCGCAGCCTGTCAGGGTACGCCTGCAACCGTCACCGGTTCCGTCTTCCTCGGCGATTGCGTCCAGGTGCTCGTGCGCCTCGCAACCGGCGAAAACGCCGTCGCGCAGCTCGCGCGCGCCGACGCGAATTTCAAGCCCGGCGACGCCGTCCATCTCTCCTGGAATGCCGACGACGAGATGACCCTGCCATCATGAAACTTCGCGAATGGTTTCTCCTCCCCGCACGCGCCTGGATGGCCGTCCTCTTCGCCGCGCCTTTCGCGATCGTCCTCGCCTACAGCCTCATGACGCGCGGCGACATCGGTGGGATCGCGCCACCCTGGACCGCCGAAAGTTACGCCCGCCTGATCGATCCGCTCTACCTGACGATTCTCTGGCGCTCCTTCGTCATGGCGGCCGTCGCGACCGCACTCTGCCTCCTGTTCGCGTTCCCCGCCGCGCTCTTCATTTCGCGCTCCACCTCGCATCGCAATCTCTATCTGCAACTCGTCATGCTCCCCTTCTGGACGAGCTTCCTCGTGCGCACCTACGCCTGGCTCTTCCTCCTTCGCGACACCGGCCTCATCAACACGCTGCTGGAATCGCTCGGCCTCACGCATGCCCCGCTGCCTCTCTTATATAACGATGGCGCCGTCCTCCTCGGCCTCGTTTACGGCTACCTCCCGTTCATGGTGCTCCCGATCTACGCCACGCTCGAGCGCCTCGACCCCGCGCTCGTCGAAGCCGCCGCCGATCTCGGCGCGCGGCCCATGACCACCGTCTTCCGCGTCATCGTGCCGCTCTCGAAACCCGGCATCGTCGCCGGCAGTATCCTCGTTTTCATCCCCTGCCTCGGCGCCTACCTCACACCCGACCTGCTTGGCGGAGGCCGCACCGTGATGGTCGGCAACCTCGTCCAGAATCAATTCACCACCGCGCGCGACTGGCCCTTCGGCTCCGCCATCTCGATGGCGCTGATGTTGATCGTCACGCTCCTCCTCGTCCTCTTCCTGCGCAAGGAAAGCGAGTCGTTAGTATGAAGCGCTGGCTCGGCGTCTACACAGTCGGCTTCTTCGCGTTCCTCCATCTCCCGCTTCTCACCCTCGCCGTTTTCAGCTTCAATTCATCGAAGTTCACCAGGTGGGAGCACTTCTCCTTCGAGTGGTATGCCGCGATCTTCAAGGACCCGCAAATTCTCGAAGGCACGTGGAACAGCGTCATCATCGCGTTTTGGGCGACCATTCTCTCCACCGTGATCGGCACCCTCTGCGCCTATGGATTGTGGAAGCGCGGCTCGCGCGTACTCACCAGCTCGCTCTATCTCTCGCTCGTCACGCCCGAGATCGTGACCGGCATCTCGCTGCTCGCGCTCTTCCAATGGGCCTTCCGCTGGCTGCACTGGCAGCTCGGCCTGTACACCGTCGTCCTCGCGCACGTCGCCTTCTCGATCGCCTACGTCGTCATCGTGGTCTCCGCGCGATTGCGCACCGTCAGTCCCGCGCTCGAAGAGGCCGCGATGGATCTCGGTGCCAACGAATGGCAGGCCTTCTGGTACGTGACGCTTCCCGCGCTCGCACCCGGAATCGTCGCCGCCGCGCTCCTCGCCCTCACCGTGTCCTTCGACGATTACGTGATCACCAGCATGGTCGCCGGCGTCGATTCCGAAACTCTCCCGATGGTGATCTATGCCATGGCGCGCCGCGGCGCGAGCCCGGTAATCAATGCGATCTCCGCCCTCATCACGCTCATCTTCGGCGCCCTGATCCTCATCTCCGAACGGGTGCGGGAAGCATGATCTGCTCAAACATGAACAGGCGATACTTCATCTTCGGGTTGTCGGGACTCGCAAGCTGCGCGCGCGATTCGCGACCGCGTCTCAACGTCTACAACTGGTCCGCGTACGTCGCCCCCGAAACCATCCCCGCCTTCGAATCCGAATTCGGAGTGCGTGTGCGCTACGCCACCTATGAGAGCAACGAGGAGATGCTCGCCAAGGTGATCACCGGCAATTCCGGGTGGGACATCGTCGTCCCCACCCACAGCCGCATCGAATCGATGCGAGCCGCCGGATTGCTCGCCTCGCTCGATCATGCCGCACTGCCCAATCTCGCGAATCTCGATCCGCGTTTTCGCGCCCCCACGTGGGATCCGTCGCTCGCATTCTGCGTCCCCTACATGTGGAACGGCACGGGCATCGTCTACAACAAGTCGCTGCATCCCGCGCCCACCCGTTGGGCCGACCTGTGGAGTCCGGCGCTCAAAGGGCGCCTCACCATGCTCGACGATCCCGAGGACATGCTCGGCGCCTGCCTCAAGAAAATCGGCCGCTCCTTCAGCGAGACCGATCCCGAGCAGCTCCATCGCGCCGAAAGTGAAGCCATTGCGCAGAAGCCGCTCCTCCGCGCCTATCTCAACGCCGAGGTCCGCGATCAGCTCGTGGCCGGTGACGTCCTCGCCGCTCAGCTCTGGTCCACCACCGCGCAGCAGGCCATCGATGCCGCGCCGCAACTCGCCTTCACCTACCCCGCCGAAGGCTTCCCGTTTTATTGCGATTGCGCCGTGATCCTTCGCGAAAGCCGCCGCGTGGAACTCGCGCACAAGTTCCTGAACTACTTGCTTCGTCCCGCCGTCTCCGCGCAGATCGTGCAGGCCACCCGCACCGCCACCGCCAACGGAGCCGCCCTGAGTCTTCTCCCCGAAGAGACGCGCAACAATCCGTCCCTCTATCCCGGACCTGAGACTTTCGCTCGCGGCGAGTGGCCGCACACCGTCCCCACCGCCACGCAGCGCCTACGCGACCGCATCTGGACCGAGATCAAGAGCGCCTGATAATCCCCAGCGACACCGCAGTCATCACCAGTCCGACGCAAGTGATCAGCCCCGCGGACGCCACCGGCAGCAGTTTGAACGCGCGACTCCCCGTGAACTTCTGTGCGCTCGGCAGCAGATTCCCGACGCACAGCACCAGCACCCCCATCCCCATCAGCACGCTCGCCAGGCCCGCGCTGAATCCAAGCAACAGCAGCATTCCCAGCCCGACGCGTCCCAGCGAAATCGCACTCAGCAGCAGCACCAGCGCGGAAGGGCAGGGAACCAGCCCGCCGCTCGCCCCCAGCGCGATCAAGCTCCCCATCGTGATCTCGCCCTCCGGCACGTGCGAGTGCGTATGCCCGTCATGCGAGTGCGTGTGCGGATGCGCAAGGTCGTGATGGTGGTGATGATGTTGTCGGCGCGCCCGCAGCCGTCGCACGAAGAGCATCGTTCCCACCCACACGATGCTCAGCCCTGAAATCGCGCCGAGTATCGGAAACAGCGTCTCCGGCAGTACGTACTTCGAAAGAAACAGTGTGACGAACCCCAGCGCGAAAACGCTCGCCGTATGCGTGAACGTCACCATGCCGCCCAAAAACATCGCATGCTTGAACGTCCCGCGCGACCCCACCAGGTACGCCGCCACGATCGTCTTCCCGTGCCCCGGCGACATCGCGTGCATGCACCCCAACCCGAACGCCACCGCGATCCCGATCAGCGTCAGCCGCCACCCAATCTCATCGCGATGCAGCAGCGTCGAAAGGTAATCGCCCTTCACTACCGTCCCCGGCGCCACTGGAGCCGGAGCCGCCGTGACCACCGTCTCCGCCGGAGCGACTGTCGCCGGCATTGCGATCACTGGTGCCGCGGTCACTGGAGCCGCGATCACTGGCGCCGAGATCACCGGAGCCGCCGGCGCGCTCCACACGAACTTCGCCGTCACATCCTGCGGCGGCGCCAGCATCGGATCCTGCGGATACGCCGTCAACTCCGCGCTCCGATCCTTCGTGCCCGGCAGCACGACTTCTTTCCACCCGCTCCGCCCTTCGTAATTCCGATCCTCGAACGTGACCGCGCCTCCTGCCGCATCCACCCGCAGATCCGCCGTGATCCGCGCCACCTGCATATTCCCCGCGCCCTCCGCGAGCACGATCGTCGCCCGCTCCACCCGCGGCCGCACCGCTTTGCCATTCACCGTGACATGCAGCTTCGTCGCCCATTCGCGAGCCAGCGCCATCGCCTGCTTCTGCGGATTCGCGTGCGGCCCCCACTGTTGGAATAGCTCGAACGTCGGGATCTCTGCCAGGTCCATGACATACCTGATCCCGAGCCCGCGCTCCCCCGGCTCGAACCGCGCGTAATGATTCACGCTGAAATTCCCCATCGGATGGCCGGCCGCCGCGCCCGCGCACAGCACCGCGATCAAGGTCAGTCTCTTTGTCATTTGACTGGTATACGAGTCGAAGTGCGAAAATGGATTACCGGATGCTGAGTAATCTCCTGCTCGCCTTCTTTTTTGTATCGTCCAGCCCGCAATTCCAATTGCGCGACACGCAGGGCGCCGTCCACAGCTCCGCCGAGTGGGCGAAACAAAAGGCCGTCCTCCTGTTCTTCATTACCACCGATTGTCCGGTCGGCAATAGCTACGTCCCCGAAATGAATCGCCTCCGCGACCAGTACGCCGCCCGCGGCATCGCCTTCTACGGAGTGCAGGCCGACCCCACCGTCGCCGACGACGTTGTGGCCCGCTACGCCCGCGACTATCGCTACACCTTCCCGCTGCTCCTCGACCCCGCCCAAGTTCTCGTGCGCCACGTGAACGCCACCATCACCCCGCAGGCCGCGATCCTTTCGCCGGACGGCAAACTCCTCTACCTCGGCCCCATCGACAACCGCGTCGAGGACTTCGGAAAATCACGTCCGCGCGCCACCGAACCCTGGGTCCGCCAGATTCTCGATTCCGTCCTCGCCGGAACCGCCGTCCCCTTCACCACCCACAAATCCATCGGCTGCTCCATCACCAGGAGAACCCCATGAAACCTCTCGCGGTCTGCCTCGCGCTCCTCACGCTCTCCGCCCTCGCTGCCGATCCCGAGGACGCCGCCCGCCTCCCCGATGGCGATGGCAAGCCGCTCGTCGGCAAGGTCTGCATCGATTGCCACGGCTCTGGCAACTTCCGCCGCGCCCGCCTCACCGCCGACGAATGGGCCGATTCCGTTGCCGACATGGTCGACCGCGGCGCGAAAGCCTCGCCCGCCGAGATCGACACCATCGTCGCCTATCTCGCGAAGAACTTCGGCCGCGGCGCGTTGGTCCGCATGAACACCGCACCCCTCGTCGAAATCAAAGTCGTCCTCGGCTTCACCGTCCCCGAATCGCAGGCCGTCGTCGATTACCGCGAAAAATACGGCCCCATCAAATCCTTCGACGACTTCCTCAAAATCCCCGGCATCGACCCCGCCAAGGCCGAGGCCGCCCACCCCAAAATGTCCTTCTAATCCCGCGTTGCCGCCTGAGAATTTCACGCCAACGCGCGCCTCCCCCCAGCACCAATCCCAGCCGCGACTGTCAGGCAGCGGTGGTCGCCAACAGGGCCATCACTCCCCTGAAAATGACGCTCCAAGAAGCGATCGACAAATTTCATCCCTTGTTGTGGCCCTGAAGGGGCCCATGGAAAACTCCGTTGAAGACCACTCTGATCTGACGTCTCCTATCCCTGCCAGCCCAGCGCATCAGCTCCGCTGAAAATGACGCAAAAAAACAATGGTGCATTTTCATCCCTTGTTGTGGGCCCCGAACGGGGCCATGGAGAACTCCATTGAAGAACGCAATCCAATCGCGCGACCACTCACGCGTGCGCCTTCGATTGGAGATCGATTCTTCATCGGTTTTGGTAAGCCGCAGGCGCCGGCGGAAGAGAATCGCGAAGACTAGT
>JAOAPT010000095.1 GCA_025463045.1 Candidatus Solibacter sp. | reverse complement strand
TGATGAAGCGCGGGACGTCGATGTGGGTGGGGCAGGCGCCCATACAAGGCGCGTCGAAGCAGTAGAGACAGCGGTTCGCTTCGGCTACCGCCGATTGAGAATCGAACGCGGGATGCAGGTCGGGGAAGCGCTCCAGGTTGGCAGAAATGGTGCCCGGACTCACTTGACCCCTCCGGCCGCCATAGCGCCGCAGGCAACCAGGCTCTTATCGAGCAGCTCGATAAAGTTGTCGACGTCGGTCTTGCCGATATTCATCGGCGGCGTCACGCGGATCACGTTGCCATACATGCCGCCCTTGCCGACGATCAGGCCGTGCTCTTTCGTGGACTCGATCAGACGAGCAGTGGCGGCGCTGGCCGGTGTCTTGGACTTTCGGTCTTCCACGAGTTCGATCGCTTGCATCAGGCCCATACCGCGCACATCGCCGATGATCTCGTGCTTGTCCTTGAGCTCTTCGAGGCGGCCGCGCAGATAGCCGCCGGTCTCGGTGCAGTTGTGCATGAGCTGCTGCTCTTCGATGAAATCGATGACGGCCTTGGCGGCGGTTGCGGTGACGGGGTTGCCGCCGAACGTGGAGAGCGTGACGCCCTTCAGCCCGTCGGCGACTTCGGGTTTCGCGACGGTGAGCCCGATCGGGCTGCCGTTGGCAAGTCCCTTGGCGGCGGTCATGATGTCGGGCGTGACGCCCCACTGCTCGATGCCGAACCACTTGCCGCCGGTGCGCCCCCATCCGGTCTGGACTTCGTCGCTGATGAAGAGTCCGCCGTGACTGCGGACGATCTTCTCGATGATCTGGAAGTACTCCCTGGGCGGGACGATGAAGCCGCCGACTCCCTGGATGGGCTCGGCGATAAAGCCGGCGACGCGTCCGCCGGTGGTGGAGCGAATGAGCTCTTCCACGTCGGAGGCGCAGCGCACTTCGCAATCGGGATACGTGAGCCCGAAGGGGCAGCGATAGCAATACGCATTGTGCGCGTGGATCACGCCGGCTTGGGGCGGCCCGAGACGCCACGAACCCTGGCCGGTGAGGGTCATGGCCATCGCGGAGCGCCCGTGATAGGAGTGGCGAAGGGCAATGATTTCGGTGCTGCCGGTATAGCAGCGCGCGGTCAGGATCGCGGTCTCATTCGCTTCCGTGCCGCTGTTCGTGAAGAAGCTCTTGGTGAGCTCGCCGCCGGGCGTGATCGACGCGATCTTCTTGGCGAGCGCGGCCTGCGGCTCGTTGGCGAACAGGGTGGAGATGTGCTGCAGCGTATCGAGCTGCTTGTGGACCTTGGCGTTGACCTGGTCGTTGCAGTGTCCGACGCTGACGGTGACGATGCCGCCCAGGAAATCCAGATACTGATTGCCGTCGGCGTCCCAGACGTATTGGTCCTTGGCGCGCGCGATGACAAGCGGCTCCTTGTAGAAATGAAAGACTGCGGGGAAGAGGAACTCTTTATTGGCTAGGATGATTTCTTCTTTAGTCATGATTCACGCCTTTACGAGGGAAGAATACATATCGGGACGCCGGTCGCGGAAAAACTGCCAGGTCTTTCGGACTTCGGCGATCAGATCGAGATCGAGGTCCGCCGTGAGGACCTCGTCCTTGTCGCGCGATGCCTGGGCGAAGATGCGTCCGCGGGGATCGCAGAAATAGCTTTGTCCGTAAAATTCGCCGATGTTCCACGGAGCCTCGGTACCGACGCGGTTTATGGCGCCGACGAAATATCCGTTGGCCACGGCATGCGCGGGCTGCTCGAGCTTCCAAAGGTACTCGCTGAGTCCGGCGACGGTGGCGGAGGGGTTAAAGACGATCTCCGCTCCGGCGAGCCCGAGAGCACGCGCGCCTTCGGGGAAGTGGCGGTCGTAGCAGATGTAGACGCCGATCTTGACGAAGCCGAGATCGAAGATCGGATAGCCCAAGTTGCCGGGGCGGAAGTAGAACTTCTCCCAGAAGCCCGGAGCAACGTGCGGAATATGCGTCTTGCGATACTTGCCGAGATACGTGCCGTCGTTCTGGATGACCGCGGCCGTGTTGTAGTAGATGCCTTCCTGTTCGATCTCGTAGACCGGAACGATGAGCGCGATGTGGTGCTGCCGCGCGAGGTCTTGCATCAATTTGATGGTCGGGCCATCGGGAACCGGTTCGGTGAAGTCGTACCACTTGGTGGTCTGCTCGGCGCAAAAATACGGGCCGTAGAAGATCTCTTGCAGGCAGACGATCTGCGCGCCGGCCTTGGCGGCTTGCTCGATGTAGGCGACGTGCTTGTCAACCATGGCCTTCTTGGTGACGTCGAGCGGCGAGTCGGGGGGAGCTGCGTTGGTGGCCTGAATCAGGGAACAGCGGACGATGCGAGACATGGTTTCTCCACGGACCGCCAGGGAATACTCCGCCCACACAGTCTGGCGACCGTTATTTGGCGATGCGGCCTATTATGAACGTTCCGTTACACGCGCGCAAGCGACAGCTCAGTGAACAGGCTCAGTGAACAAGCTCAGTGAATCGGGATATCGACCTGATCGTGATAGGCGTTGAGCGTCTGGATGGCGAGCGGCAGATTGCCAGTGGAGCCGAGGAAGGTCGGCAGCGTCACGTTGAACTGGTAGAGCCCTGGGAAGCCGGGCGCCAGGCCCTTGAAGAGGACGGTCGCGGGCTGACCGGCAACCAGCACGACCACATCGGAGATGGTCTGATAGAGCGTGGTGATCGTGCCGGCCGTCCCATCGGCGACGGAGGGATTCACGGCTCCCATGCCGGTGAGATAGATCTGAATCGTTTCGCCGGGCGAGGCGGGATTGCTCGCGTTGATGATGCTGGCCGTCGCGTCGGCGTGGCGCATCGCGCCGATGCCGCTGCCGGATTGATCGGCGGTGAACACGCCGGGCGCGGTGGCGGCGACCGGGACAGTCACGGTGTTCGAATTGGTCCCGTTCTGCACGATGATGCTGGCGGTAGGTCCGGTGATCGAATAGGGAACGACGCAGTTGATCTGGCCGGCGCTGACGAAGTACAAGGGCGCGGCCACTCCGTTGATCGTGACCGTGACTCCGTTGAGTGTCTTGGGATACGGGACAGTTGCCGTCTGCAGGCTCTTCGCCAGACCGGAACCAAAGAGCGCGATGAACTCACCGGGGGCGATCGGGTTGCCGGCGGGGGCGAAACTGGCCGCGCTGGTGACGCCGAGCGGGTCGAGGAACACGCCCGTGCCGGCACGCGCGGGCACCTGGACTCCGAAATAGATTTCGTACGCGCCCGGATCGGCCGTGCTCATCGCGGCGCCCACGAACGCCTTGCCGGATGCGCCGAGCACGACGTTCGTCAGGTCGACGGTGCCAGTGCCATCGGGATTGAGCGTGTATCCGTTAATGCCAGTGAAATCGAACGCGCCGACGCCGAGAGCTTTGATGCGCTTGCTCCAGGTTACTTTTTGCTGACCGCGCGCGGCGAGAGACCCGGCGTAGCCGAGAACGCCGGTGGCATCGAACCGCAATCCGGCGCCGAAGAAAGAAGCGTTCCACGTGGCGTTCGAAGCGCCCGTAATTCCTTTCACGGCGATCAGGATATCGTGACCGCCGGGGACGGTCGAGCCGCCGAGCAGGATGTTGCCAGAGGCGGAAAGATAGAGGGCGCGGGTTCCGCTGAGCAGTTGCGTGTTGGCCGCCGAGCCGGCGGTGAGCGTCCCGGTGCCATCCGGGGCGACAGTGTAGGTCGCGCCCGAAACGATCTGCGACTGCGGCTGCCCGCGCGAAATGTTGACGGCGTGTCCGGTCACTGTAATCGGCTGCAGATTCCCCGCGGTGGACTGCGACAGCGTGAACTGGCTCGCGCGCATATTGGGGGTGGCCCCTCCGGGGAACTCCAGGCTGACGGCGGTGTAAGGACCGGCGAAGATCGCGCCTGACGCGGGCGCCGGAATCGCGACGAAAAGATCGAAGGTGTTGTCGGCGGATTCAGTGCTGGAGCCGACGACCGCTTCGGGCCCGAACCGCGCGTTGATTTTCGCGCCGGTGCGGAGCGGGCTGTCCAAGACGATGAAGCCACCGGAGTCGATGGCATAGGCGCCGGAACCGGTCTGCGCGACAGCCGCTGTCATGCCGGTCAACTGCTGGGCGGTGAAGCTGAAATGACCGCTGCCGTCGAACGAAATCGAGCCGGTCAGACTCCGGGGATCGGTCAGGTTGCCGGGGTTGACTCCGTCGGTGCCCAGCGAGACCTGCCGAAAGTAGTACTTCCCGGTCAGACTTTGGTTACCCGGTACTTGGGCCGACGCCGCGAAGGTGCTTAACAACACCGGAACTGCCGCCCAAACCAACCCCATTATTTTCTTCATGCTGTAAGTTGAACCCGGTCCATCTGGTTTCTACCCGCCCTAACCTCTGGTACTCCAGATTAAAAAAATTTTGGAACTTGCCGCAACTAAGGGGGTTTACAATAACGTAAGTTCGCGCCCCGGAGGGTTCCCATGTACGCGCCTCGCTTGTTCCTTGTGTCGGGCGTCGCCCCGCTTCTACTCTTCACCGGCTTGCTGTCCGCACAAAGCGAAGCACCTGCCGTTCCCATTGCGGAGCAGGAGTTGGCGGTAGAGCACGCCGATTGTCCGTTCTTCGGACCCCAGCGTGAGCGCTTTGTGACCGAGAGTGTGCGTAAGTCCTTGGGGATGAGATCGTCGCACGAACTGAGTTCGATGACTGCGGCGGTAGGCAAGATGCTCGGCTACGTACCGGGCGGCAGCCGCACTTACAACTACGATCAGTCGCATGCCGCCGGCTCGATCGATTCTTACATCTTCGCCGACCTTCAGGCGAAGAATATCGCGCCCGCGCCGAAGACCACGGATTGGGAATTCATCCGCAGAGTCACGCTGGATTTGACGGGCCGCATTCCGACGCCGGAACGGGTGCTGACTTTCGTCGCCGATACGAGTTCGGATAAACGCGCAAAATTGATCGACGAACTGCTTGCAAAGCCCGAGTGGGTCGACAAGTGGACGATGTTCTACGGCGATCTCTTCAAGAACACAACCAACAAATCCAGCACGAGCCTCAACCGTTTCGCGCAGGGCCGCAACGCGTTTCAACAGTGGATCAAGCAATCGCTGATCGATGGGAAGCCGTACAACCAGATGGCGACGGAGTTGATCTCCGTTCAGAGCGATAGCACCTACACGGATGGCGCCGCGGATTTTCTGGTGGGCTCGATCGTCGGCGGCGGACCGACGCAGGACATCATGGACCAGATGACGGCGGACACGTTCGATACCTTCCTCGGCGTCACGCATGTCAACTGCCTGCTGTGCCACAGCGGCCGCGGGCACCTGGACTCGCTCAGCCTGTGGGGCCAGAGCACGACGCGCTATCAGGCGTGGCAGCTCGCCGGATTCCTTTCGCATACCGGCGCGACCCGGGGCCTCCCGGATCCGGCGAACAATAACGTCTTTTACTACTCGCTCCAGGACAACATCAGGAATTTCACGTTGGACTACACCCTGAATACGCTGACAGGCAACCGTCCGGCGCGGATTGCCCCGAGTGGATGCAAGAGCGGGCAGCCCTGCTATTACGTGGCGCCGCAGTACATCTTCAACGGGAATTCGCCGAAGCCGGGCGAGAACTATCGCGTGGCGCTGGCGCGCAACATCACCGGCGATTTCCAATTTGCGCGCGCAGCGGTCAACTACGTGTGGGCCTACTTCTTCGGGCGCGGCATTGTGGATCCGCCGGACACGTTCGATACGGCGCGTCTGGATCCCGACAATCCGCCACCCGCGCCATGGACGCTGCAGCCTTCCAATGCGCGGCTGCTGAATGCCCTGGCGCAGCATTTCATCGACAGCGGCTTCAATTTGAAAGCGCTGATGCGCGAGATCGCGACCAGCGATACCTATCAGCTTTCGAGCCGGTACAACGGGCAATGGATGCCTGAATACGAACAGTATTTCGCGCGCAAGTTCGTGAGGCGTCTGTGGGGCGAGGAGATCCACGACGCCGTTGTGCAATCATCCGGCAGCTATCCAAGTTACTCGGTGACCGGCTGGACGGAACTCGGCAATGGGAAGGTTACCTACGCCATGCAGTTTCCCGATGTGGTGAACGTGGAAGGGACGACGAACGCCTTCCTGGACAACTTCCTTCGCGGCAATCGCGACGACCAGCCGCGCAAGTCTGAGGGATCGATTTTGCAGGCGCTGAACCTGATGAACAGCTCGATCATCGAGAACCGGCTGGCGTTGACGGGCACGGGTGCGAGCCAGTTGATGCTGCAGGCGCTGGCGATGAACAACACCGATGCGGTGAATCGCTTGTACCTGACGATTCTTTCGCGCTACCCCTCGGACGATGAGAAGTCCAAGGCGCTGGCCAGCCTGCCCACGGCGACCGCGGCGCGCAATACGGCGATGCAGG
This sequence comes from Candidatus Solibacter sp., assembly GCA_025463045.1. Classification (GTDB taxonomy): domain Bacteria; phylum Acidobacteriota; class Terriglobia; order Bryobacterales; family Bryobacteraceae; genus Solibacter. The sequence continues at coordinate 7,097 of JAOAPT010000095.1, read as the reverse complement.
ATCTCGCATGGTCGCTGTATAACAAGGTCGATTTCGTTTTCAACTATTAAGGAAGGAGGAACGTCGATGACCAACGAACAGGAAAAAGTCAATCAGTGGTTCCGCAAGTATGGCTGGAACAATAAGACGTTCTTCAACCGCCCGCATTGGACGCGGCGCGATTTCTTTTCGGTGATCGGCGCCGGAGTCACCGGCAGCTATCTGACGCAGCGCTACGCGCGCGCGGCCGAGGTGGCGGCGGCCGGCGTCACTGCCAAGAACACCGCGAAGAACGTGATCTTCATTCTGCTGGCGGGCGCGCCCAGCCACACCGATACGTTCGACCTGAAAGTGGTCAATGGCGTGACGCCGACGACATTCAATCCGACGAACATCAACGGCATGATGTTCCCCACCGGACTCATGCCGAAGCTCGCAACGCATGTCGGCGAATTCGCCGTGGTGCGTTCCATGCAATCGCACGCGCTGGTGCATTCGCTATCGCAGACCTGGGTGCAAATCGGGCGCAATCCGACCGCGGCCCTGGGCAACATCGCGCCGAACGTCGGCAGTGTGGTGGCAATCGAAAAAGACAAAGAGCGCAAGCCGTCGCAGATCTTCCCGACCTTCGTGGCGTTGAACTCGGGCGGCGGCGTTGGGCCGGGCTATCTGCCGGCGAACTTCGGTCCGTTCAAGGTACAGGCCGCGGCGAGCGGGATCGCGAACACGACGAACTCCACCGGGCAAACGCGCTTCACGAGCCGCCTGAAGCTGATGCACTCGCTCGACGACAACCTGCGCACGACAGGCGTCAACGGCGGCGAGATGGTCGACTACGACCAGTTCTATTCGGCCGCGAACCAGTTGATGTACAACCCGATCGTGAATCAGTACTTCGGATTCAGCACGGCCGATAGCTTGCGGTATGGAAGCGGGACGGCCGCAACCACGCTGGGCAACTCCTGCCTGGTGGCGGGGCAGGTCATGAAGGCGCAGCAGGGCACACGCTTCATCCAGATCACGAGCAACGATGGCTGGGACATGCACCAGAACATCTATGCGGCCGGCACCCTGCCCGCCAAGGCTGCGATTCTGGACAACGCCGTTTCGGCGCTGCTCAGCGATCTGAAAGCGTCGGGGATGCTCGACGATACGCTGGTCGTGATGTGCGGCGAATTCGGGCGCACGGTCGGTCCGCTGACCGCCGCCGGCGGCCGCGATCACTGGCCGCAGCAGTTCGCATTCTTTGCGGGCGGCGGTATCAAGGGTGGCACGATCGTCGGCCAGACCGACGCGCAGGGCCGCGATACGATCGATTATGGCTGGTCGCAGAAGCGCTACGTCTATCCCGAAGATATCGAAGCGACGATCTACTCCGCGCTGGGGATCGATTGGACGACGGTCCGCCACGACGATCCGCTCGGACGCGGCTTCGAGTACGTGCCGAAGACTGGTGCGTTCCAGTTCTATCCCGTGAACGAACTCTGGGGATAAGGCTTCACTCTTCAGCGATCGCTAATACCTTGTCCTGCAACCGGCCATTTCTTTTGGCTCGAAGCAGCACGCCAAGAACGCCGGGGACGTGACGCGTAGATCGGCGCGCTCGGCGGCGCTGCGAGCGTCTCTCTCTCATCGAGCAGAGTTATGTCTGCAGGCAACTCCAGCGCAAGTGCGATGGCCTCCGCCCCGCCCGGATCGAGAGTCGCGGCGAGAAGGCGCGCCACCTTGTCGTCGCGGAGCACCTGTAGTTTCACCCAACCCGCCCGGAGCGCTTGTTGGAATTCCTTCAGCGCGCCTGAGTGCTGAAGTTGATTGAGCTCAGTTCGAACTTCAGCCGGCCAATGATCGCGAGGTTTGAAATCGGCGAGGTGTTACTCGCTACGAGCATAGGCTGAGTCTTGCGCCAACTCCGGGTCCCCGTAATGTCGTGGAATGCCCGCTGCCCTAAAATCTCGCCAAAGATCATTCGACCCATCTCGGCGAGTTCGGCGGCTTTGCCGAGCGAAAGCGCTCCTTGCGTATAGAGAGCGACGGCAAGTTCAGTCCGTAGCCGTTGCGCAATTTCTCCCTCGGGAAGGCGCAGTCCTTGGATGACCGAATCCGAGATGTTCAGGGTCATGCCCATGTCCGCACAATACCGCGGATCACGGCCGAGAGCCACACACCCGCGCCTCTCCTATTTATCGGGCAGCTGATTATTCAGACGCTTCAACTGCTGCTGGTGCATTTCTTCGCGCATCGACTGCAGGTCCTTCTCCAGCTTCTTCGTCTTGATCGTCTGCCAGTTCAAATCAAGCTTCAGCTTGGCGGCCTCTTTGGCGAGTTCGTCGCGCTGGACCTTTGCTTCCGGATCCTCGACGGGTTTGTGCTCGGGCAGCTTGCCCAGGAAACTCGTCACTTCGCGGACGTCGGGCCCCTTCGTCTGGTGCACGATCAATTTCACATCCACCTTGTCGGTCTGGCGCGCATATGCGAACGACCCGGCGCGCAGGTGAGCGGCATCCAACTGGATGGCCTGAGGAGTGGGGCCGTCGCTGATTTCGAGCATCGCGTCGGGAGCTTGCTCCAGCGCTCGGGAATTGCCGTCCCAGGTGATCTGCAACTGCCCATCGCGATCGATGACGTTGAGTCCGAGCGCCGGCGATGGTGCCGGAGCGACGGGAGCGGGATTGACGGCAGACATCACTCTCGGCAGCCACGCCTGGCGCGTTTGGAAGCCGGCGGCGCCGGCGCCAAGTACGACGCCGATGGCGAGGATTGCGACCCAGCGGCGCGAAGGCGGCGGCGCGGCGGAGAGGAACTGCGGCGCGGGCAGGTCCATGGACGTCCGGGGCGCTGCCTCTGGGACGTCCTCGGGAGTAGGATCGGGAACGGCGACGACCGGCGGCGGCGCAGCCGCCTTCAGGAGCGGTGCGGGGGTAGCCGCGGCCGGCACGGCATGAAGGTCAAGCTCGGGTTCGAGTTCCACGGGCGTAGGTTCCGGGCGCCAGCGACGCGTGGGGGGCTGGTCGACAGGGGCCGCGGTGGGCTTGCCGGTGGGCACCTGCCGGATCTGCATCGCGTCGAGCGTGATTTCCTGGTAGGACGCGGCGGCGTGGATACTGCCGTCCGCCTCGCGGAAGAAATATCCGATGCGCGCAGGCTGGAAGGTATGGGGCCGGATGACCAGCGCGACCTGCCAGCGCTCGGGGAAATATTGATTGTGAATCTTGATATCGGCGTCGGAGAGGAAGATCTCGCTCCGCGTGTGGGAGTGATACCAGCCGACAGGGCGCGCGCCGTCGGTGCCGTGGGTGTGCTCCGCGAGAAGCCCTCTGAGTCGCGTTTCGTCGGGCGGCGAAAGCGTGAAAGAAGGCCCGAAGGCGTGTTCGCAATCGAGCGGTGCGTAGCCGGTAACCGTCAGGCGCCCAGGCTGAAAACGGCCGAGCAGAACGCCGCCGATCTCGGCACCACCGCGCGGCAGGGAGAAGAAAGCGTCTACCACCGCCAGGCGGATGTCATCGAGGACGCGCGGCGACGTCTCGATCTCGAAGGGACACTCCGGTACCGTCCACAGGTTCGACGCGCTATGGGTGCCGCTTTCTGTCATGTTTCATCCATTCATTTGATTGTAGGCGAACTCATGGCCAGTGGATCTACAGAGTTTAGTACCGTCGGTATAATAGGTTCAGAATGGCGAAGGGCAAAGAGCTCGAAGCACGCCTGCAGCGGACCGAGCAGCAATTGGGTCTGTTTCAGAAAATCAGCCGGTTCATGGTGCGGGACCTGAGCCTATCCGACGTCCTGCAAGGCATTGTCTCGCTGGTGGTGGAATTCACACAGTGCGACTCCTGCCTGGTCTACCTGCACGACGGGGAAGACCTCGTGCTGTGTGCGAGCAACACGCCGCATCCGTCAACGATCGGCAAGCTGCGCATGAAGTCCAACGAGGGACTCACCGGCTGGGTGGCGCGCGAACGCCGTCTGCTGGCGATTTCGCGGGAGGCTTATAAGGACGCGCGGTTCAAGAATTTCGGGAGCGAACTTCCGGAAGATTCGTATGAGGCCTTCCTCTCAGCCCCGGTGATCGCGCGCAATCGCGTAGTCGGCGTGATCAACGTGCAGCATCGACTGCCGCATCAGCACACGGGCAGCGAGATGGAAGTCCTGACGACGGTGGGAGAGCAGGTCGGGTGCGTACTGCTGCTGGCGCGGATGTCGCCGCAGGCGCTCGAATCGGCGAATCACGTGGAACTCGTACTTTCCTCCGGCCCCGTGGCGATGAAACAATAAGGCTGACGTGAGCTACTCCTTCTTAAGGCGATTCTGCGGGTTCGGCGTGCTGGCGATTGTTATGCCGCAATTGCACGCCGACCGCTGGCAGGTGCAGTACATCTACGAGAGTGCGAAGAGCGAGATGCTGCTGCAGGACGTGCAGTTTCCCTCGACGGCGCGCGGCATCGCGATCGGCGAAATTGTCGAAGGACGCAGCCGAAAGGGCGTCGCGGTGGTGACCTCGGACAGCGGCGCGCACTGGAACGTCGTGAAGCTCGAGGAGAATCCGGTATCGCTATTCTTCTTGAACGACAGCCTGGGATGGATGGTCACGGAAAAAGGCCTGTGGAAGACCAACGAAGCAGGCAAGGATTGGCAGAAGCTGCCGAAGATGCCCAACCAGCCGTGGAGGGTCTACTTCGCGGACGAGAACAACGGGTGGGCGGCTTGCACCAAGAAGACGATACTTGCAACCCACGATGGCGGCAGGAAGTGGGAACCCGTTGCCGCCGCATCGCAGGTGCCTGGAGCGCCCGAACGTTCGGCGTATTCGTGGATCGCGTTCGCCGACAAAAACTACGGACTGATCACGGGTTTCAATCAGCCCTCGTTGCGCTGGAACGGGCTGTTCGCCCCGTGGCTCGATCCCGAGGATGCGCTGAGCCGGCGGGAGACTCCGCACCTCGCGTACCGTATGCTCACGCGGGATGGCGGCAAGACGTGGAGCGTGACTTCGGCATCGCTACTCGGACAAATCACGCGGGTGCGCTTCGGCGCGTCGGGTCCGGGGCTGGGACTGATCGAGTACGGAGATTCATTCCGCGTACCGAGCGAAGTCTACAAATTGGATCGCGCCACCGGGAAGAACGAGACGGTGTTCCGCGATAAGCGCTACGCGATTACGGACGTGTGGTTGACGAAGGATGGTACCTCGTACCTGACGGGGATCGAGCTTGTCGGGCAGGTGCGGAGTGTATCGCCGGGGAACGTGAAGGTTTTCCGAAGTCCGGACATGAAGACGTGGACGGAAGTGGACGTGGACTATCGTGCAATTGCGCAGCGTGCGTTTCTTACCGGCTCGGACGAGCAGAACCTTTGGCTCGGCACAGACAACGGCATGATTCTCAAGTTAAAGTAAAACAGCTTGTGGGGCCGGTGTTTTATCCACAAGGCATCCACCTGCAGCGCTCGGTAACTTCTTCGAAACAAGCCAAATAGAATTTGAGGAAAATGCCTTCTGGCGTACAGAAAAAGTTTGACCGTACAAAGGTTCGGGAGCATAGTGAAGGAGGTTCCAAGAGGTTTGAGGAACAGCAAGCCGACGGAAACGTAGCGAACCTGGAACGTTGATCCGTCGCCAGACTTTAAACGGTAATGGCGACGGGGAGCGAAAGGAAATCGGGCGAATTTGTCAGGTGGACCGGCAGGCAGCAAACGTCGTTGAACGCTTTGATCCCGAGGGATGTAACAATCCCGGAGGGGAGTGGAGACGATGAGCGCGGCCAGCCGAACCGGATTGGTGAAGTACAACGGGCCTGCAGCGATGAGGCTGCCGCGATCGGGGCAAACCAGATCGCGGTAGTGGAGTTGCAAGGCCGAACGGGTACGGAACCGATCCGGAAGGATGCGAAGTGGCAGGCTTGAAGCATTGACCCCGGAATGGAGGTCGCCGAGAGGCGACAGCCGTTGCGGGCGAGCGAAAGGCCGTCGCGAGTGTCCGGTCCCGAGAGAGAGGCAGCAAGCGGCGTGCCTGAAAGCATTGATCCGGTCAACGGCGAAAACGTTGATAGGGGAGCTAACAGGTGAAACGCCCGGCGCTCTTGATTGCGAGGCTCAATGCCGTGCATGCCGGTGGTGAGCAGGCTGGAAATCGGATCACTTGGAACCACTTCCTTTTTATCCCCTCAAATAAGAATAAAGTGAACTGCCTGAGAACGGGCGCCTGCGCGCTCTTTTTCCTGACGGGCTTTGGATTTGCCCAAACTCCTCCCGATTCGTGGTTCGACCTAAGGCCGACTTGGAGCCCACGGGCATTGCGGGGCTTCGCGATCGAGTACCGGCTCGCGTGCTTGCCGGCGGGCGTTTCAGGACGCGCAGGCGTCTGTGGCGTGGCTCCATAACCAACGCGGCAAAGTACCGGCGCAACGCGAAACGCGGCGGGCAAGTACCGTGGGTGGCCTACTGGCGTGGCCCGCTCGGGCGTAAGCGTGGACATCGCGGGAGTGGCGGCCTTCAATCCGGTGCTGGACGCGGCCGACAAAACACAGCGCGACGGGAATATCGTCAAGTTCCTGGTCGGCAAATACGAGGGCATTGCCGAGCTTTGCCGGGAGGCGTGGCCAGCTCGAAGGCCCTTACTGTCAGGCGACAAACATGGTTGGCAAAGCTGAAGGCCGCAGGCGTTCCCTTCGAGTTATTCACCGGCGAGGGTGGGTCCGCACACCTTCTGGTCGGGCGCGCGCCGGGACCTGGCCGTCACCGGACGCGATGCGGACGTTTCTGGCCGAAAGCTTCGGTTAGGAGGACTGCTGCCAGCGCTAGGAGAGCGAGGAGCGAGAGAATCTCGCCCGCCCATCGCGGAGCGGTCCGCTTCCAGTCGGCGGCGATCGCATGATTGCCCGGAACCAGCTCGAAGCGAATCAGCCCGGTCCCTTCGGCGGGGTAGATGGGCACGGGGGCGCCGTCGACCGTCACTTGCCAGCCTGGAAAATACGCGATCGGCAACTCGGCGGTAGTCTTCTCCAGGCTGCGCGTTTCGAGACCTCTGATCTCACCGTTGCCCTAAACGAGACGGAGTCGCTCGGTAGAGAACGGCGGCTCGGTTCTCATCCAGCGCGGTTTGAGTTCTCCGGAGGTGGTGGTCT
>JAOAPT010000089.1 GCA_025463045.1 Candidatus Solibacter sp. | reverse complement strand
AGCGATTCGATCGCGCCTGCGTGCAGTCCGAACTTCTGCGCCGCTTTTTGGAACAGGCTATCGCCGCTCGCGAAGTGTTCGTAGGTCCTCAGCGATTCCAGGTAGATCGGACTCACCGCCATCGCAGAGCGCAAATCCGCACCCGCCGGCGGATCGATCACCAATCGCGCCGTCGCCGTATATCGCGGCGTCATCACCAGGCTCGCCGTGCCGGCCAGCACGCACGCCAGGCCCGCGCTGCCCGCGATCCAACGCCATCGCGCGCGCAAGTAACTAATGTAACGATATGCGTCGAACGATTCGCTCATGCGGCAATTCCTGAGATAGTGTACCTTGGGATGCTCGCACTCCAGGCCACCGCGATCGCACTCATAGCGTTAATTCTAACTCCCGGCTGGTTATTTTACTTCGATGTTACCCCCAAACTTGTGGTGCTGCTGCTCGCCGCCGGGGTCGCGCTCGTACCGCTTCGCCGCTCTCCGCTGAGCCTCCTCGCACTCCTCACCCTCGCCTCACTGGCGATCTCGACCGCGCTCAGTCCCACCCCCGCGCTCTCCTTCTACGGCACTCATTGGCGGCAATATGGAGCGCTCGCCCAAGCCGCCATCCTGATCTTCGCGCTCGCGCTCTCCACCGAAACATCGCGTTCCGCGATCGTACTGCGGACGGTCAGCATCGCCGGCGCGATCACCGCCCTGTACGGCATCGCGCAGTACGCGGGCTGGGATCCTATCCTGCCTGCCTCGGCCTATCACATCGGCGAAGGCATCTGGACCATCGTGCGCCCGCCCTCCACGCTGGGATATGTGAGTTATTTCGCAACCTGGCTGCTCTTCGTCTTCTTCCTCAGTCTCGCCTTGCCCGGCCGTTTCGCCAAGATCTGCGCCGCACTCGCGCTCGTCGCGATGGTCCTCACCGGAACTCGTGCCGCCCTGCTTGGCGTTGTCGCCGGCACCGTCGTGTGGCTTTTCTGGCGCGGATTGCGCGTGCCGCGCCGCGTCCTCGCCGGAGCGTTCGCCGCAATTCTTGTGCTCGCCGCCCTCTATGCCACGCCCCTCGGACAACCGATGCGCAGCCGTGCCCGCTGGTTCGCTGAAGATCCCTGGGGCGGCGCGCGCCCGCTTCTCTGGCGCGACAGCCTGCGCATGGGACTCGCCAGCCCGCTCGCCGGACACGGACCCGAAACCTTCACCGCTACCTTCCCGCACTACGAATCCCGCGAACTCGCGCGAGCCTATCCGGATTTCGCGCACGAGTCCCCGCACAACATCTTCCTCGACGCGTTGGTCAGCCAAGGCGTCGCGGGACTTGTGCTGCTCGCCGCCTGGTGCACGCTCGGGTTCGCCGCCGCATGGAAGATCCGCGACAAGCATCCGCAACTCGCGGCCTGCCTCGCCGCCGCGCTCGCCGCCGGCATCGTGAGCCAGCAGTTCACCGTCTTCACCATCCCCACCTCGACTATCTTCTTCGCGACCATCGCGCTTGCCGTCGGACTAGCCGGCGCGCCCGCTCCGCCGCCGCGCCGCTTTCCGCTCGCGCTGCCGCTGCTCTACTTCGCAGCGCGCCTCGCCTTCGCCGATCACGCGCTCACTCTAACCCAACGCGATCTCGAGACGTTCAACTTTGCCAATAGCGCCGCGCACTACGCCGCCTCGGGCGAGACCAGTGACATCTGGTACTCGCGCGCCCTGCTCGATGTCGCCCGGAAAGCGCCAACGCCCGTTCTCCGTGTCCAAGCCTTCCAACTCGCCGCCGTCGCCGGAGAGCGCGCCGCCCACACCGCCGAAGATCCCTTCAACGCCTGGTACAGCCTCTCGAGCATCTATGCCGCGCGGAACGACGCCGCCGGCGTGGAACGCTGCCTTCGCTCCGCAATCGCGGCTCATCCCAATTGGTTCAAACCGCACTGGACGCTCGCACAGGTCCTCCGTTTCGAATCACATCGCGACGAAGCACTGCGCGAAGCACAACTCGCTGTCGAACTGGACGGCGGTAAACATCCCGAAGTCGCACACACGTTACAGGAGCTACTTGTGCCGTAGCACAAGTAAACTCTGCCTCGATATCGTTGAACCGCCGGGTGCCCGACCCTTAAAATTATTGCTAGAGGGAAACCCTGTGAAGAGATTATTGCCGAGCGTGATGCTGTTCGTTGCAGGAGCCGTTACCGCATTCGCGCAAACGCCCGTCGTCAGCTCCGGAGGCGTCAGCAATGCCGCCAACGGAATTTCGCCCGTGTCGCCGGGCTCGCTCGTTTCGATCTACGGAACCAACCTGGCAGCCGGACTCGCCCAAGCCGATTCCATCCCGCTCTCCACTCCGCTCAACAACGTCAGCGTGACCTTCAATGGCGTGGCCGCGCCGCTGCTGTTCGTCTCCGGCGGACAGATCAACGCGCAGTTGCCCTGGAACGTGCTCTCCAGCGGCACCACCGGCACGGCCAACGTCGTCGTCACGCGGAACAATCAAGCCTCTGCCGCGCAGACCCTGCAGGTCGGTCCGTTCTCTCCCGGAATCTTCGCGATCAATAACATCGCCGTCGCGATCAATCCCGATGGCAGCATCGCCGCCGCAGCCGGTGCGATTCCCGGCATCACGACGCGGCCCGCCAAGATCGGCGATCCCGGCGGGCTCGTGATTCTTTGCACGGGGCTCGGCGCCGTCGATTCGCCAGTCGCCAACGGCGCGGCCTCGCTCGACAAGCTCCGCACCGCAATGACCACGCCCACCGTCATGATCGACGGCAAACCGGCGCAGGTGGTCTTCGCCGGCCTCTCTCCGCAGTTCGTCGGTGTCAATCAGATCAACGTCTCTATCCCGGCGGGTACTACCACCGGAAACGCCGTACCCTTGCAGATCGTGCTCGGCGGAGTTATGACCAGCGCCTCCGTCACGATCGCGGTCAGTAATTAGGAGGACGGCCTCCCGGCCCGTCCAGGCTTCAATCACCCTTCGCGCCGCGAAAGAGCGGTTGCTCTCCTCCGGGGAAGTTGCTGCATATCGTAGCGGGAGCGTGTTTCCGTCCCTTGCGCGCTATTTCAAGGTAGTCGCAATGGGCAGGGGGCCCACAAAGGGCGATTGAAGAACCGAGCCCCGATTGGCCTTGAAGAACTCCGCTGAAAATGACGCGCGAAACAAGGCACTCGTGTTGCGGCCCGAAGGGCAATGGAGAACTCCGTTGAGGAGCGCAGGCCAATCGGAGCCGCGACGGTGACGGAGCGGTGGTCGCCGGAAAGGGCCACCGTTCCGTAACCGTCGTGGCTCCACAACAAGTGATGAAAATCTACGATCGCTTCTGGGCGCGTCTTTTCCAACGGCGTCTTCATGACCTATTCGGCGCCACAACAACAGGCGCTGGTGGAGCGAATCCCCTGGTTCGCGCGCGCCTCGCCCTTGTAGCGCGCGCTATTTTCAGGGGAGTGCCTGCGCGCTCCGTGTGCCGTAGCCGGGGCGTGTAAGGGGGCGCGAGTCGGTGCAACCCTTCAATCACGCGTCGAGCAACTAGAAGCTTATCTTCGCCCCGAGCTGCATTCCACGGGCGCCGGTCGCGGCCGTGATGTATCCGTAGTTCTGGTCCGACACACTCGTGGTCGGATTGCTGAAGTGGGGATTGTTCAACACACTGAACGATTCTCCGCGGATCTCCAACTTGGCCTTCTCGGTGATCGCGACGATCTTGAACAATGACGCGTCTAGATTGTAGTATCCGGGCCCCGAAACAATATTCCGGCCTGACGTTCCAAGCCGCAAACCTGTCGGCTGCACGAAACTGGATTGCACAAAGTACGGGCTGCCTCCCTGCGAAGGCACGTTGATTCCGCCCAGCACACGATAAGGTCCCACCTGATCGGCCGTCTGCGGAGTGCCCGGCGTATTCAGCACGCCTCCATTAGCCGTAAACGTGAGCGGCGTTCCCGTAACTGCCGCGACGATGGCGTTGAGCTGCCAGCCGCCTAAGACGCGTGCCGCCACTCCATCGTGCAGCCACCTGTGTCCCACGCCGAGCGGTAAATCATAGACGTAACTCTGCGTAAAGGTATGCGTCCGATCATAATCGTTCCGCGCATAACTCCGACGCTGTGCGTAGTAAGTCCACAGCCCGCCATCATCGCCCGTCTGGTAACCGAGGCCCTTGCCAAGAGTGTAAGACGTGGTAATCGCCAGCCCCGCCGTGAAGCGGCGGTTGAATTTCACCTGCAGGGCGTTGTAGCGGGTGGACATCCCAACCCAATAAACCGTCGTATCCGCCGTTCTGCCGAATTGTTGATTGAGCGGCTTGGACGCGTTGCCACCGCCCAAGACGGACGTAGGCTGATTCAGGTTATACGCCACCACGGAGTCCACACCGTGATTGCCCACGTAGGCCACATCCAGCGTAAAATGCTGCGGCAGCGCACGCTGGACGGAGAGATTCCAGGACTGCACGTTCGGATTCTTAAAGTTCCGGGGGACCACGAAATCGGCCTGGTTCGGATCGGGGTTGGTCAGAACCCCGTTCGACGGAATCGTGGCAAACGTCGGAGTCGGAAATCCGTTTTGGAAGGTCGCCGGAGTTACTCCATCCTCCAGAACTGCCACGGCGAATGAGTTTGGCGCATTGTACTGCTTGTTCTGCTTCACCGGATAATTAAACGCATACGTGTTATCTGGGAACGGCGTGTAACTGACCCCGAACCCCGCGCGAATCACTGTCGCATCGTTCAACCGGTACGCCACGCCAAGTCGCGGCGCGAAATATCTGTAACGCGTGTCAAGCCCAAGGTTCTTCGGGATATTTCCGACACCTGCGATCTCCAGCGTGTTGTTTGTGGGATTGTAGTTCGAGAAGCCGCCGTTGAAGCGCGGCGTGAACGGCGGATAAAACTCCCACCGCAATCCGATATCCACCGTCAACCGCTGTGTAGCTTGCCATTTATCCTGAATGAAGAGGAACAGTTCGTTTCCCCGGATCGCTGGAAAGTACCCAGCCGCGAGATCGCGCCCCGCGAACGACGGCACATCGAGCAGGAAACTCGCCAGATCGTTCGCCGGACCGGTCTTGGGCTGCGTTCCTCCGGCTCCCGGATTCAGCGACGTCTGGTTCTCAACGAAGTTCCACCGTCCCCGCGGATTGACCGTCTGAGTCTGCAAAAGATCATCGCGAATCCGGCGATAATCGACGCCGGATTTGATCGTGTGATTCCCTTTCGTCTTCGTCCACGTATTCGCCAGGCTGGCATTGACCTCGGCGCGGCGCCAGGGGATGCTCGCCGAATACCCGACCAGCGGACTGCTGAAGCCGGTGATATCGATAAACGGCATGCCGCTGGTCCACTGATCGATGTTCACTCCGGGAATGCCGAGCAGCGTCGCGGCGTTCACCCCGTAGTCGGCAGGCAACGCATCGTTATGATAGTGCGCCACACCCGCACGGAACTCGGCGATCAGGGTCGGGCCGAAGATGCGGTCGAAGTTGATGCCCGTGCTGTACGTCTTTTGAATTCCGCTCCCCTGGAAAGCCGCTTGCGCGAAACCGCCCGCGTCTCCGAAAATCGGTGCTTGTGTGATCGTCGGCCGGGCATAGCTGAAGCGGCCGCTCAGCCGGTTATTCGCCGAGATGTTGTCGTCCACCTTCACGTCGAACGAATCGCTGTCCGCTGTCTTCGGCAGCAGCGCGAAATAGTTGTTCGAAGGAGCGCTGTTGCTGAACTGCTGGTTCGGCTGCGGCACCAACGCCAGGATCTTGGCCGAGATCGTATTGATCCGATCCCCGGGAATCGTGTTATTCGGGAAGGGCGTCCGGCCGGTGCCGTCCGGGTTACCTGTCCTCGGGTCATAGATGGTGTTGGACTGTGCGCTGAAATCGCCTGTCCGCCACGGTGTCGGCGGGATCGTGCCCAAGTTCGTGTTCGCCTCGTGGTCGAACACCTTCAAGTAATCGCCGAAAATGAAGAGCTTATTCTTCTGGATCGGACCGCCCAGGTTACCGCCGATATAGTTATACGCCAGATGACCAACCGACTTATCAAAGAAGTTACGCGCATTCAGATTGTTGTTGCGCAAGAACTCGTAAGCGGCTCCGTGAAGTTGGTTGGTGCCGGACTTCAGCACCACATTCGTATTCGCCCCGGTCGCCCGTCCCAGTTCCGCCTCGAAATTGCTCGTCGCGACATCGACCGTCTGGATCGCCTCCACTGGAGGCACATAGATCTGCAGTAGCCCCGTACGTTCGTTATCGTCCACACCCTCGATCTGGTAGCTGTTCCCTTGCCGCATCTGTCCGTTGACCTCGGTCTGCAACGAGTTGGCGGCATTGAAGAACGCCGAGTGCTGGTAGCTCGCGGGCGTGGTCCCCGGCACCAGGTTCAACAGATTTTGGAAATTGCGGTTCGTCCCCAGTGGCAGATTTGCCGTTTGGGTCGTTTCGATTTGTACGCTGGTATCCGCGCGGTCCGTCTGTAAGGTCGGCGCGGCGCCACTCACTTCAACTGTCTCCGTGACCACGCCTGGAACCAGTTGAATGTCGACGCGTGTGCTGGTATCGACCAGCGCGTCGACTCCGACGCGCGTCGCCTTCTTGAAGCCCGGCGCCTCCGCCGTCACCGAGTAGCGGCCGGGAGCCAGATTAGAAAATGTGTAGTTCCCACTCTCATTGGTGGTGGTGGAACGGCTGGTGGAAGTATTGAGTTCCGTCACGGTTACCTTTGCGTTGGGTACCACCCCTCCGCTGGCATCCGTCACGGTGCCGAGAATGGTGCTGCTAACGGCTTGGGAATGGGCCACAACGGCCGCAACGCAAACCAAAACGTACAGAACGGACAGAGTTCGAATACGCTGCATAGTAAGATACCCCCTCGTCCCGAACCCCCAAAACAACGGGACTTAGATGTAGTTACTATAACTCCATCTTAACTGCGGGGAAATCCCCTGCCTTTAGTACTGTTGGTGGTGTCCTGCACCTGCGATCAACGGGACCGTGCGAGCGCTAACGCAGAACGCCGGCCTGATAGTCCACCAGAATCCTCTGACTCTGGTACTCATAATGCGCGCTGGTGTCGGCGATCTGCGCCGACGTAAGGTTGAGCTGCGCCGTACTCAACTCAACAATGTTACTAAGTCCGAGTTCGTACCTTGTCTTCGCGAGATCGAGCGCTAGTGTCGCCTGTTGCAGAAGCTGCTGCGTGAGCGCCATCCGGTCATACGCAGTGGTCGCATTCAGGTACGCAACGCGCACATCGCGGACCACCTGGTTTTGCAGATCGTTGACGTTCTCCGTCGCAGCCTTGGCCCGCGCCTCGGCCTGCTTCTGTCTCGCCTTGAACAGGCCGCCATTGAAAATCGGTATCGAGACGTTCATTCCGATCGCGCCATACTTCCCCGGGATCGCCTCGTACCCGGTCGGAACGAAGCCCGCCGTACCGACCACGCCGATGGTCGGGTAGTTCAACGCGTGCTCCGCCTTGGTGAATCGCTCCGCCGCATTCTGCTGCAGCCGCAGGCTCTTCAACTCCGGACGGTTGTTGATCGCCTCCTGGATCAGGTCGGCGACCCGGTCACTTAGTGCAGGGGGCATGGGCGCCTCGTCCAATGCAAATCCCGCTTCATTGGGAAGCCCCATGGCCGACGCCAGATTCGCCTCCGCCCCCTTGAGATCGTTCTGTGCCTGCACCAGGAGCAGCTTCGCGTCCGCCAGGTTGACGTTCGCGAAACTCACATCCAGGGTGGATTTTAATTTGCTTTCTGCCAGCGCCGTCACCTGATCCGAGACCGTCTGCCGCGCCGTGACCGTCTCGGTTGCGACCTTCAGCACCGATTGCGCGCGAAGTACGGCGAAATACGCACGGCTGGTGTTGAGCAGGATCTGCGCGCGCGTTGTCTCCGTCACCTGATCCTGCGCCGAGGCCTGCAATTTCGCCATCGCGACCAGATTCCCGGTCCGTCCGAAATCGGTGATCATCTGTCCGACGGTCAGGCCGGACCCTACGCGGCTGTACACCACGGGATTGTTTAGGCCGCCAGCCGCGAGACGGCTGCCGTTGTCCGCCTCGACGCTGGTGAAACTGCCCGAGACGCTCGGCTCATACGCCGCCTTGTATTGCGGAGCGACCTGATACGCTGCTGCCGCGTTGTAACGGGCCGCGGTGAACTGCGGATTGTTTTGTATCGCCAGCCTTTGCGCCTCGTCCAGCGTCAGGTGTATCGCCGGCGGCTGCGGCGGCTGCGCCGTCAGCGCCCGAAGCGCGCAGCACATTGCAGCCAAAAGTTTGAAGTAACGCATAATCCTAATTCGCTCTCCGGAAGCGCAGCCGTCCGAATCCCGGACGGCGTTCGCCGTAGACGAGCACATAGGCCGCCGGTACCAGAAACACCGTCAGTACGACCGAAACGCTCAGGCCGCCGAGGATCGCGCGTGCCAGCGGCGCGTACGCCTCGCTGCCCGCGCCGAGTTTCATCGCCATCGGCATCAAGCCGATAATCGTCGCGAGCGACGTCATCAGCACCGGACGCAATCGCACACGGCACGCCGTCGCGACCGCCTCACGGACCTCCATGCCCTCGCTTCGCAAATGCCGCGTGAATTCGACGATCAGAATGCTATTCGACACCGCGATCCCGACCAGCATCACCACACCCATCAGCGACATCACGTTCAACGTGGTGTTTGAAAGCCACAGCGTAAGAATCACGCCCGTGATTCCGGGAGGCACGGCCAGCAAGATGATGAACGGATCGACGAAGCTTTGAAATTGCGCGACGAGAATGAGATAGAGCAGCACTACCGCGAGGCAAAGCCCCACCGCGAAGCTGCTGAAAGACACGCGCATCCCCTGCACCATCCCGCGCAGCGTCACCTTCAACCCCGTCGGCACGGTCGTATGCGCGATGATGTCGTCGATCGAATTCGCAATCTTACCCAAGTCTTCATTTAGGGGACGCACATAAATATCCATCGTGCGCTTCAATTGGTAATGGTCCACCTCGGTCGGCGACTTGATGCGTGTCAGGCTGCTGATCATGTCTAGCCGCGTCGGCGTAATATCGCTTGGCCCGCGCAGCGGAATCGCGCGCAGATCGCTGATCGTCTTCACCTGCCGCTCCGGATATTGCACCGTCAGCATGTAGTCGTTGCCCGTCTTCGGGTCGATCCAGAAACTCGGCGCGATCATGCCGTTCGAGGTCAGCGCCGTAATCACATTGTTCACCACCTCGCGCTGATCGAGCCCCAGTTCGCTGGCGCGCATGCGGTCCACGTCGAGTTGCAGCGCGGGGTAATCGATATCCTGCGGGATGAAGACATCCGCCACACCGGGGATCGTGCGGATCTTCGCAGAGAGCTTCAGCGCCGTATCGTACGAGCGCTCCATGTTGCTGCCCGCCACCTGCACGTCGATCGGCGCCGGCAGGCCCATATTCAGCACCGCGTCCACCAGACCGCCCGATTGGAAGTACGCTGTCAGTTCCGGCAGTTCTTCCTGCACCTTCTGCTTCACCCGGCTCATATACTCGTAGCTGCCCACCTTGTGGTCTTCCTTCAGGCTGACCTGCACGAATGCCGTGTGCATCGCGGAGTTGCTCGTGTAGATCGCCGAGAAGTCCGGCGTGGACCCGATATTCGACACGATCATCCCAAGGTCTTCGGAGGAGACGACCTTCCTGATCAGATCCTCCACCTTCGCGACTTCACTCTCCGTCACCGCCAGCCGCGTACCGCTCGGCGCCTTCAGGTTGATCACAAACTGCCCGGCGTCGGTGCGCGGAAAGAACGACAGTCCCAGCAGTGGAAACACGAGCAGACTCGCGCCGAACGCGATTGCAAACCCCGCGAGCGTTGCCGCCGGCCAACGCAGAACGCCGTCCACAATCCGGTCATAGAAGCGCAGGAACTTCTCGAATCCGTTGTTGAACCACACGTTGAATCGCTCGCCCAGGCCGCGCCGCGGCTTGGTGTGCTCCGTCGTCACTTCACGCTCATCCGAAGGAGTGCCATGATGCGCCGGGGCCTTGATGAACCGCGCGCAGAACAGCGGCACCACCGTCATCGCCACCGCGAACGACGCGAATAGCGAGAGCGCCACAGCCAGCGCCAGGGCCGTAAACAGGAACTTGCTGACGCCGTACAAAAACGTCACAGGGAAGAACACCACCACCGTGGTCAACGTCGCGGATAGCACCGGCAGCGCCACTTCGCGCCCGCCCTTCTCTGCCGCGACTGCCGGACTCTCCCCGAGTTCCAGGTGCCGGTAAATGTTCTCCAGCACCACCACTGAGTTATCGATCAGGCGCGAGAAGGCCAGCGCCAACCCGCCCAGCACCATGCTGTTGATCGATCCGCCGCCCATCGAAAGCGCGATGAACGCCGCCAGCGCGGAGAGCGGAATCGAAAAGAACACCGCGACCGTCGCCCGCATGCTCCCCAGGAAGATCAGGATCATCACCGATGTGAGAAACAGCCCGATCGCCCCTTCGTGCAGCAGCGTCTCGATCGCCGTCTTGACGAACAGCGACTGATCGAACACCACGCGGCTGATCATCTGCGGCGGCACGTCGAACAGATGCTGCACCGCGTCTTTAATGCCGTCCACCACCGCGATCGTGTTGGTGTCGCCGCCCTGCTTCAACACCGGCAGGTAGACCGATCGCTGCCCGTCCACCCGCACCAGGTTCGTCTGGATCTGCTGCGCGTCTTTCGCGTAGCCGATATCATTCACCCGCACCGAGGATTGCCCCACGGTCTTCAGCGGCAATTGATT
>JAOAPT010000967.1 GCA_025463045.1 Candidatus Solibacter sp. | reverse complement strand
GCAGTTGAATGAGGCCAGCGCTTCGCTCAATATGGAGCCCGGCTATCACTCGGGCCTGGCAGGAGCCACGAAGGAACACGGGCGCACCGGCTACTATTTCATGCTCGCGTTCACTTTGACCTTCATCTTCATGAACATCGTGCTCGCCGCGCAATTTGAAAGCTTCGTCGATCCGATCACGATTCTCATCACTCTGCCGCTCGCCGTCCCGTTCGGCATTCTCGCGCTTCTGATTGCGGGGCAGACGGTCAACATCTTCTCCGGGCTCGGGCTGCTGCTGTTGTTCGGCATCGTGAAGAAGAACGCGATTCTGCAGATCGATCACACCAACGGTCTGCGCGCCGCCGGGATGAACAGGTACGACGCGATCATTCTGGCGAACCGCGACCGCCTGCGTCCCATCCTGATGACCACGATCGCGCTGGTCGCCGGCATGGCGCCCCTCGTGATTTCCAAGGGCACCGGAGCGGCCACCAACCGCTCGATCGGCGTATTGGTGGTCGGCGGTCAATCGCTCTGCCTGATTCTCACGCTGCTCGCCGTTCCGGTCTTCTACTCGCTCTTCGAAGATCTCGGCGACACGTTCGTCAAGGGTCGCGTGGCCCGAATGTTCAGCGCGATTCGCCGCAAATTCTCTAAGGCAGCCGTCGCCTCCACCGCCTTGATCGGTTCGCTCTTCGGACAGAGCAGCGCACAGTTGCAGCCGTTGAAGCAGGTCCCCGTTTCACCCCGGGTCGGCATTCTCGGGCAGTCCCCCCTCCGACTCCCCGAGGTGATCGAGCGGGTACTCGCCAACGATCCCGATCTCGCCATCTCGCGCATTCAACTCGAAGAGGCGGGCTATCGCATCCGCGGTGCGCAGGGAGCGTACGATCCGATCGTCGGCCTTCGCGCGGACGGCAGCAAGGCCGTTACTCCCGTGGCCAGCGTTCTCGGCGGCAGTGCCGATGGCAAGCTCACCACCAAGCAATACGAGGTCAATCCGTTTATCAACGGGATCAGTCCTACCGGTGGCAACTACGCATTCACATTCAACAATTCGCGCTCTCAAACGGACAACTTCTTCAGCAGCCTCAACCCGACCTACCCCACCGCGGCGACGTTGAACGTCACTCAGCCTTTGTGGCGCGGACTGCGTTTCGACGACAACCGCTACCGCCTGCAAGTCGCGCGCACCAACCAGCGCCTCAGCACGCAGCAACTCCGCCAGCGCGTGATCGAAATCGTCACCCAGGCCATCCAGGCCTATTGGGAACTCGACTACGCTTACAACAACTACAACGTGCAGACCGAGGCCGTGACTCTGGCGCAGCGGCAGTACGAAAGCAATCGCCGCCAGGCGGAGCAGGGCATTCTCGCGCCCATCGATGTCGTCGCTGCGCAGACTCAGTTCGCCACGTTCCAGCAGAATCTCTTTGCCGCCCAGCAGGCCCTCACCGCGGCGGAGAACAACCTGAAGTCGCTGATGCTGCCCAATCGCGCGGACCTGATGTGGGGCATGTCGCTGATCCCCGAAACGCAACTCGACACCAACGTCCTCGTTCCGGCGCTGAATGAAGCGATCAAACAGGCGCTCGCGTCGCGCCCCGAGATTGCGGAGACTGCGCTTGCGATTGACGTCAACACGCTCGACGTGCGCCTCGCCCGCGAAAACACGCGTCCGCGTATCGATGCGTTCGCCAACGTCACCTCCGCCGGACTCTCAGGTTTCGCGATTCCGCCGGGCTCGAACCCCATCCTCGCGCTCCTGCCCGGCGGTGGACAGATCCCCGCACTGTTTAGCGGCGGCTACGGCCAGTCGCTCAGCAACCTGTTCAATGCCAACTTCCCGACCGTACAGGTGGGCGTGCAGGTGTCGCTCCCGATTCACAATCGCACAGCGGAAGCGCAGACCGCCATCGCCCGCGCCGAAGGCCGCCGCCTCGATAAGGTGAAGGACCAGGTCGAGATGCTCGTTGAGAGCGACGTGCGTAACGCCCTGCAATCCGCCACCGCGAGCCGCGCCCGCCTCGACGCCGCGGGCATCGCCCGCCAGTCCGCCGAAGAGCAGTACGCGAGCGAGCAGCGCCAGTTCCAGGCGGGGACTTCGAGCGTCTTCCTGGTGCTCCAACGTCAGACCGATCTGATCTCCGCAAGGAATCGCGAAGTCCGCGCCCATGCCGACTTCGCCGAGGCCCTGGCGAATCTGGATCGCGCGACCGCCAGCACGATCGAGGCGCGCGGCATCAGATTGCAGTAGCTCACTACGCGCTATCCTGAACGGTGAAGGTCAGAGATCTGATTGGTTTGCTGGAGTCCAATGGCTGGCGCCTGAAGGCAACTCGAGGAAGCCATCGTCAATTCCGGCATCCGGCAAAGGGAATGGTGGTTACCGTTTCCGACCACCCGGGAAAGGACGTGCCGCTCGGAACGCTGAAGTCGATTCTTAGGAGCGCCGGACTGAACAAAGACGGAGGGGAGCACTGATGACGTACACGGTGATTTACGAGAAGGGACCAACCTCGTGGGGCGCCTACGTCCCCGACTTGCCCGGTGTGATCACAGTCGGTGATACACGTGCGGAAGTTGAGCAACTGATTCACGAAGCCATCGAGTTTCACCTCGACGGCATGCGCGAGGAAGGACTGCCAATTCCGCCGCCTTCGAGTTTTGCGGGCGTCGTGGAAATCGACCCAGCCGCATAGCGCTCGGCCGAGTTCACCGCCGGGAACGGTAGCCGGGCCGGGTGCTCCGCATTGCCTCGTCGACGACGGCCTCAAATTCCTCGGGCGATGAGAACTGGCGACTCGCGTCCACCTCAGCGAAATACTGCCGCAGCGCTGCGCCGATCTCTCGGTGCCGGTCATCGATATCAGGTGGTACGTCGCGGCTCATAACGATCTCAGTGCGTCATCGAATACGTGATGTAGTTCAGCGCAATCCGAATTCCGAGGGCCGAAAACTTCTCGGGGTACTGCGGATTGTCGGCGTGCTCCCAGGAATCGCCGAGGTCCATGTTGTGGCACATGACGACCATCAGGCGGCCGTGGTCGTCGTAGATGCCGCGCCAGTGGGGGATCTTGCCGGTATTGCCCTTCTCGAAAGTCAGGCCGGTCTCGAGATACAGGGCGCCGGGGACCTGGTACCGGTCGTCGAGGTCGTAGATCGTGTGAAAGATGGCGTCGCCGTTCGGGATGTCGACGATGGGGCGGTCGGGGAAGACCTTCTGCATACCGGCGGTGAAAACTTCCCATTCGATCTGTCCGTGGAAATCGTCGCACATGAAAAATCCGCCGCGGAGGAGGTATTCGCGCATCGAGAGCGCCTGCGCGTCGGTGAGATTCCAGTGGCCGACCTCGACGCCGTAGAGGAAAGGCCAATCGAATTCGTCGTGATCGTCGAGGTTGATGGTCTGTTCGACGCTGCGCGCCTGGATGCGCGTCAGGCGGCGGACGGCCTGCGCCAGGTGGCGGTCGCTGCGGGGGTAATCCATGGTCCAGTTCGAGCCGCCCTCGAGCCAGTTTCCGTAGAGCTCGAAGCCGCCGTAGATCCGGCCGACAGGAGGGTACATGAGGCGGCCGAAGGTCCACTCGCCCTTCTCCTGGTAGTCGCGCGGCAGCGGGAATTTGTCGTATTCCACGCCTGGGAACTCGCGGAACGGCCGCTGAAAAGCATACAAGGCGGAGAAGAGGGCCAATGTCCCGAAAATGATTGCTCCGGCCCGGCGGAGGTGAATTGGAAAATGCACTCTGCTTCTCTCAGGATACTACGCGCCATCCGGGATTACGTTTGAACAATACGGCATGTTATGTTCTTGAGCATGAGATCGCAAGGTTCTATTTCCCGCCGCGGCTTCCTCGCGGCTGCCGCGGCCGCCCCGCTCGCGCTGGCCTTGCCCGCCGGAAAGGGTCTGCCGGTCGGCATCGAACTGTACTCGGTGCGCGATGAGATGGCGAAGGACACGCTGGCTACCGTGAAGGCCATCGGCAAGATGGGCTACGAGGTCGTCGAGTTCTACGGTCCTTATTACCAGTGGACTCCTGAGTTCGCGAAGGACGTTCGCAAGGTGCTGGACGATAGCGGGCTGAAGTGCCACTCGACGCACAATGATGCGAAGAATCTGCGGCCCGAGGGAATTCAGAAGGCGATCGATTTGAATAAGACGATCGGGTCGAAGTACATCGTGGTGGCGAGCGCCGGGCGCGTCGAAGGGCTGGACGGCTGGAAGGCGCTGGGCGAGAGCCTGACGAAGGCGATGGAGACGCTGCGTCCGCTGGGGCTTTCGAGCGGATATCACAATCACCAGCCCGAGTTTAGGCCGGTCGACGGTAAGCGTCCGATCGAAGTGCTGGCGGCGAATACGCCGAAGGATTTCATGATGCAGTTCGACGTCGGGACGTGCGTGGAAGTGGGCGACGATCCGGTGGCGTGGATCAATCAGAATCCCGGCCGGATCAAGTCGCTGCACTTGAAGGATTACGGCAAGCCGGTGGAAGGCAACAAGGAGCGCGGGTATCGCGTGCTGTTCGGCGAAGGCGACGCACCGTGGAAACAGATTCTCGCGGCGGCGGAAGCGAAGGGCGGCGCGGAGTATTACTTGATCGAGCAGGAAGGGTCGCGGTATCCGAGTCTGGAGACGGCGCAGAAGTGTCTGGAGAATTATAGGAAGCTGCGAGGGTAGCGGAAGAAAGTTTCCGGAGAGAGCGCAGAGGAAAGGACGCAGAGGGCGCAGAGGAAGCAAACCAAACTAGCTGCGGCACATCGCGGCGCGGGCGGCGAGGACCGTTTCCAGGGCCGCTTCTTTCGTGGCGGCGAGCGCGGTGAGGTGGCCCATTTTGCGTCCGGGGCGTGGTTCGGCCTTCCCGTAGAGGTGGAGCTTCACACCCTGGAAGGCGCAGGCGGCGGCCCAATCCGGCGTGCCCTTGGACCAGACGTCGCCGAGCAGGTTGGCCATAGCGGCAGGACGCATCTGCTCGGTGGAGCCTAACGGCAACTCGCAGACTGCGCGGAGCTGTTGCTCGAACTGGCTGGTCACACACGCGTCGAAGGTGAAGTGTCCGGAGTTGTGCGGGCGCGGCGCGAGCTCGTTGATCATCAGCGAACCGTCGCGCGCCAGGAAGAACTCCACGCAGAGCACGCCGACGACTTCAAGTTTCTCCATCACGGCGCGCGCGATCTCGACGGCTTCGAGAGCGACTCCTGCCGGCGCGATGGTTACATCGAGGATGTGGCGCTGGTGGCGATTTTCGACCACGCCGTAGTGAACGAATGCGCCATCGGTGCCGCGCGCGGCGACGACGGAGAGCTCGCGGTCGAAATCGATGAACGCCTCCAGCACGGCCTCCTGTGAACCGATGGAGCGCCAGGCGTCGAGCGCGGTTTCGGGTGAGGTGATGCGCACCTGGCCGTGTCCGTCGTAGCCGAAGCCGGCGGTCTTGAGGATGGCGGGACAGCCCAGACCGGCGACGGCGCGTATCAGATCGTCCTCGGTGCGCACGATGCGGAACGGCGCGAGCGGCAGTCCCGCGCCTTGGAGGAAGAGCTTCTCGCGGAGGCGATGCTGTGTGGTGTGGAGCACCGCGCCGGCGGGGCGGACGGGCGCAAACTCGGCGGCGGCTGCGGCGGTGGCGGCGGGAACGTTTTCGAATTCGAAGGTAACCACGTCGACATTGCGGGCGAAGGCGCGGACTGTGTCGAGGTCCTCATAGGGCGCGTGGATTTCGACATCGGAGATTTGCCCCGCGGGCGTGTCGACGTCGGGCGCGAAGGTGTGGACGCGATAGCCCATGCGGCGCGCGGCGATGGCGAACATGCGGCCGAGCTGGCCGCCGCCGAGGATGCCCACGGTCGAGCCGGGAAGGATCGGCTTCACAGAGTCTCTCGCAGTACGCGGTCGGTCTGTTCCTGGCGAAAACGGCGGAGCCTTTCGCGCAGTTCCGGGCGGGTGTTGCCGAGGATCGCGACGGCCAGTAGCGCGGCGTTAATCGCGCCGGCCTTGCCGATTGCCATTGTGCCGACTGGCACTCCGCCGGGCATCTGGACGATCGAAAGGAGAGAATCCATACCTTTTAGCGCGTGCGATTCGACGGGGACTCCGAGCACCGGAACGAGTGTCTGCGCGGCCACCATTCCGGGCAGGTGAGCGGCGCCGCCCGCTCCGGCGATGATGATTTCGAGACCGCGTTTCTCGGCGGTGGACGCGTATTCGGTCATCCACTGCGGCGTGCGGTGCGCGGAGACGACGCGGCATTCGTGCGCGACTTCGAACTGCTGGAGCGTCGCGGCCGCGTGCTGCATGGTTTCCCAATCGGATTTGCTGCCCATGATGATGCCGACCATCGAATCAATTGTCGTACAAAAGGAGCGGTAAAGTTTTGTAAATCAGTCAACTTTCAGGAGTTGCGCGAGTTCTATCATGTAGCAAGGAGGGCGAACGGGATGGCTGATCATTGTTCGGATTGCTCTGGGCCCCGGTATCTGACCTCATTCGGGCGGCGGAGCTTTATTCAAGTCGGTCTGCTTGGCGGACTGGGTGTGAGCCTCGCGGATCTTTTGCGCGCGGGGGAAGTGCGGCCTGCGAATCTCGCGGGCAAGCGTGCGGAGGGCCGCGCAAAGAGCGTGATCCAGATCATCCTGCCCGGAGGACTCGCCCACCAGGAATCCTGGGACCCCAAACCTGAAGCGCCGATCGAGTATCGCGGACCGCTCGGTGTCGTGAAGACGAAGATGCCCGGCGTGGTGTTCAGCGAAAATCTTTCGCGCACCGCGCAGGTGGCGGACAAGATTACCGTGATCCGCTCGATGACGGGGCGCATTCCCGATCACGCGCAGGCCACGTATCAGATGTTCACCGGCTATCTGCCGACGCCCGCGATTCAGCATCCCGCGATCGGCGCGGTGGTGGCACACGAATTCGGGCCGAAGAATAATCTGCCGCCGTGGGTCGGGCTGCCGAACGTTCCTCTCGGCGCGGGCACGGGCTATCTGAGTTCGAAGTACGGTGCGTTCGAGCTGGGCGCCGACCCAGCGCAGAAGAACTTCCAGGTGCGCGACATTTCGCTCGCGAAGGGAATGACGGAGGAGCGCTTCGAGCGACGGCGCAGCGCGCGCGAGGCGCTGGAAGATCACTTCCGTCAGGTGGAATCGAACCCGGCGGAGCTCGATGCGATGGGCGATTTTTATCAGCAGGCGTACAAGCTCATCAGCTCGCCCGAAGCGCGCAAGGCGTTCTCGCTGGATGGCGAGCCGGACTCGATGGTGAAGCTGTACGGCGAATATCCGCGGCGGAGTATCGGGAAGCAGCTGCTGCTCGCGCGCCGGCTGGTGGAGGCGGGCGTCCGGCTGGTGACCGTGATGTACAGCGGATCGCAGGGCTGGGACAATCACACGCGGATTAAGGATGCGGTGAGTGAAGGGCTGCCGGCGTTCGATCACGCGTTTGCGGGATTGATCACGGATCTGGATCAGCGCGGGCTGCTCGATACCACGCTGGTGACGGTGACGAGCGAGTTCGGGCGCACGCCGAAGGTGAATGAGAATGGCGGGCGAGATCATTGGGCCCGCTGCTATTCGCAGGTGTTAGCCGGCGGCGGGATCACGCGCGGACATATTTACGGCGCGTCGAACGCGACGGCAGCGGAGCCGGATCGCGATCCGGTCACCGTGGAAAATTTTCTGGCGACTGTGTATCACCAGCTTGGCGTGAACTGCGAAGACCGGCTGCTGGCTCCGGGTGGAAGGCCGATCGATATCGTGCGCGACGGCAAAGTCGTCGATGGATTATGCGCGAGTTAAGTGGGACAGGTCATCGATTTTTGTGGCCTGTCAATGCCTCGCCTTGTGCCGAGCGGTTGACAGACGACAAAAAACGATCGTGTGTCCCACTTTGCGTTCTGCTGCTCTTCGCGGTGGTCGCGGTGGCGCAGGCGGATCCGCGGTATATGGTGGACTATCTGCTGCCGCGGGGCGGGGGAGTGGGGTCGACCGTCCAGGTAGAGTTTCACGGGTCGTTTCTCGAGAAGCCGAAGGAGATTGTGTTCTCGCGGCAGGGAATTACGGCGAGTGAGTTCACGCCGTTCGGCAACGCGTTTAAGGTGAAGTTTCAGATCGCGAAGGATTGTCCGCTGGGAGAGCATGTGCTGCGCGTGCGGACGGCGACGGGGCTGAGCGATGCGGTGACGTTCTGGGTGAGTCCGTTTCCGACGGTATACGAGTTCGAGGACAAGGTTGGACAGAACGATTCGATTGAGAAGGCGAAGGCCGTCCCGTTGAATTCGACTGTCGAAGGGCAGATCCTGCCGGGGCCGGATGCGGACATTGATATGTACCGCGTCGAGGTGAAGGAAGGTCAGCGGATTTCAGTCGAAGTGGAAGCGGCGCGGCTGGGAACTCTGCATCAGGGCGGAGACAGCGATCTCGCGGTGCGGATTCTGGATGCGGCAGGGAAAGAAATCGGGCGCAACGACGATTCCGCGCTGTATGTGCAGGACCCGGTGCTGAGCATCGTGGCGCCGAAAGCGGGCAGCTACTTCATCGAGATCAAGCAGCAGATTTATGTGCCGCCGCGGCAGGCGTACTACCGGGCGCACATCGGGACATTCTCGCGGCCGACGGCGATTTATCCTGCGGGCGGCAAGGCGGGCGCGATTTTATCGGCGCGCGTGCTGGGCGATCCGGCGGGCGAGCGGACGGTGGATATTCCGCTACCGGCCAAGAGCGGAAACTTCGAATATTTCGGCGAGGCTCCCTCGGCGAATTTGCTGCGCGTTTCGAAGTACCACAATGCGCTGTGGGAGGATGCGCAGGGCAAGACACTGCAGTGCCCGGTAGCATTGAACGGGATTTTGGCGAAGGCCGGCGATAGCCATCAGTATCGACTCGCGATGAAGAAGGGCGAGAACTGGAAGGTGCAAGTGTTCGCACGCTCGCTGGGTGCACCGGTCGATCCACGGATTTGGATTCGCGCTGCGAACGGGAACAAGAATCTTCTGGAGGCGGATGACGCGCGGCTGGTCGATCTGGGGCAGCCTTCGGCACGCGGCACCTGGTATGTGAAAGAGCAGCAGGATCCCCTGGCCGTGTTCAAAGTGCCGGCGGACGGCGAGTACCTGATCGGCGTGGAAGATGCGACGTCTGCCGGCGGGCCGGACCACGTGTACCGCGTCGAGATCGAGCCGGTGCGCGATACGGTGTACACGCACATCACGATGTCGGACGGATATCAGATGCCGCGGTTGACGGGGATGATCGTGCCGCAGGGCAATCGCTGGACGATGGATGTGCAACTTGCGCAGGGGATCGGGAACAACTACAAGGGCGAGATCGAACTGGAAGCGGTGGGGCTGCCCCGCGGGGTGACGATGATTGCGCCGCGGGTGCCAAAGGGTGCGACGAAGGTGCCGGTGCAATTTGTGGCGGCTACCGATACGCCTCCGCAATCGGCGCAGGTGGAGATTCTCGCGCGGCCGGTGGAAGCGGGCGCGAAATTTGAATCGGGTTCGCGGCAGGGGTTCGCGCTGATCAACCGAGGAGGCGAACTGCCCTGGCACATCGTATTCCTGGATCACTACGCGCTGGCGGTGACCGAACCCGCGCCATTCCGCGTCACGCTAACGGCGCCGCCGATTCCGCTGATGCGCGGAAGCGAGCTGATGTTGAAAGCGACTATCGAG
>JAOAPT010000059.1 GCA_025463045.1 Candidatus Solibacter sp. | reverse complement strand
ATGTAACTGGGCGGCGAGTTATCGTCGCGATCCTCGTTGTCGGCGCTCTCGTACTGCCACGACTGGTAGGCCTTGACCGAATCGTCGACGTGATCAGGCCGGCCCAAGATCCGCGCGATCTGATCGGGCTTTTCTTGGAGCGTCCAGCGCAGCATCCCCTGCGGCGCCTTGACGGGGTTGATCTGCGAGAAAACGGGTAGCGCCGCAAGCAGCGCTACCCCGAAAGGACCGATGATTCGCATGATTTATTTCCCGAAAGTCTTCGGGTATTTGGTATCCGTCAATACCGTGTCGATGAACTTGTCGCCGTCCGCGGTATCGCCGGCCAACGACACGGCCATTTTGAAGAATATGTCGGTCTGGTCCATGTAGCCGGTAAACAGGAAGGCGCCTGGTCCCTCGGCGGTGACGGGAACGCTCGAGCCGGTGTGATCTCCGGTGCGGAAACCGACGGCCAGGCGGCGCAGAGTCTTTCCGGCGGCGGAGTTTGCCGGATAGCCGGTCTTGGCGTCGAGCGGATAGCCGGGGAAGCCCGAGTAGGCCACGTAGGTATCGCTGAACGGGTCCGCGGCGGTGCTGGTGAGCGGGAAGGCTCCCGGCATGAAGGTAGCGCCGCTGTTCACTCGCGATGCCGAGAAGTCGCCGTTGCCGCTTGAATTGATAAACGGCAGGCCGGCGCGCGCGTTGGAGTAGGAGTCGCCAAACACGGTCAGCGACTGGTCGCCGCGAGGTGAGGTCAAGGACGCTTTAACGCTCGTGTTGCGGTCGAAATACTGGGCGTCGGGGATGTTGGAAACGCCGATGATGCTCATCGACTGATCATGGTCGGCCGTGACCACCACCAGGGTGTCGCGGCGGAAGCGCTTCGCCGACCAGGAGCGCGCCACACCGACTGCCTTATCGAATTCGATCGTGTCCCAGATCGTGCCGGCGGCGCTGTTGGGGTGCGATTCCTTGTCGATAGAAGCGCCTTCCACCATGAGGATAAAGCCGGGGCTGGAAAAGGACTGGGAGAGTACGTCGATCGCCTTCTGCGTCATCAGGTCGAGCATGGGCTGATCGGTGTCGGCTCCGAACGCATTCGGCGCCACCTCAGAGGCGGGACGCGTCAACCCGAGTTTGTCGTAGGCAACGGTCATATTCGAATCGGTGGCAGCCAGGCCATTGGAGCCGGCGGCCGGCGTGGCGTTGCCCCGGAAGAGCCCCAGCGTGGGTTGGCCGTAGGAGAGCGCCTTCAGATCGGAAGCGGTTGTAATATAGCGGAAGCCGCGGTCTTGAAACTCCTGAACCAGGTTGCGGCCATCCTTTCTTCCGGCCGCAAGAAACTGGTCTCTTCCGCCCCCGAAGATCACGTCGAAGGCGGGCTGGTTGTTCAGCATCGGATTCTCCAGGTATTGCCGCGCGATTTCGGCCCTGGTCTGGCGGTACGCAGTGTAAGCGCCTTCGACCGCCGGGGTGGCGTCCGTGACGTCGGCAGTTGTCACGATGCCGGTCCGGTAACCGAACCGGCGTTTCAAATACTGCCAGAGATTTTCGACCCGGGGATTGTCCGTCATGAAGGAGAGATTCGTGGCATTGGTCTGCCCATTGAAGCGCCATTTGCAATCGGTGCCGTCGGCGAAGGAGTTGACGGCCGCCAGAAAGGTCTTGTTTCCCGTGGCCCAATTCGAACCGGTATTGGCGGAATCGGGCACGACCGAATCGCTGCCGTAGGTCATGGACATCCCGCTGACGGGCATTTTGTCCATCTCGAGCAAGTTGTCGAAGAAGCCTTCCCGCAGCGAATTTTTGCCATTCGCATCCACGATGGAGCGGCTCACCAGGCGTGCCGCGTCCCGGTAGGCGGTGCCCATAGCGTCCCCGATGAAGAGGACCACATTACGGCGCACGCCGTCGGCCGGCAATTGGAATGCGCGGACTTCGATGTTCCGTGTGTCGGTAACGGGAGTAGTGTCGGCCGTCAGCGAAACGGTCAGGGCGACGTTGCCCGGGGTATCGAACGATTGCAGGTTAGCGCGGAGCACCATTCCCGGTGTTCCACAGTCGAGATCCGCCGCCGCGGCGGCTCCGAATTTGGCGGTGAGATCAGTAGAGCCGGCGGTGACTTTCAAGCCACTTACGGCCTTCGCGTTTCTGACCTCCAACACGAGGTCTACCAGTTGCCCTTGCAGCAGCCGTGTCCGTTCCGGAAGGAGAATCCGGAGGCTCGGAGCAGTCTGGCCGTACAGAGCGGAACCGAAGAGGGCGCACGACAGCGCCGCGGGGATGAGCTTCGACGTAAGCATAGCCCTTCTACGCTAGTTGAGTTGAATGACTTGCTCACTACTATGAGATGAATTGTCGATTACGGTGTCGGAGGCTCAGTCGCGGGCACTCGCGACGGTACTGTGCGCCTCAGTCCGATTCCAGCGGGCGATGTAGGATTCGGCGGCGATCTCTTCGATCTCGCGATCGCAGGCGGCCTTCCATTCGGTGAGCCGGCGGTCCTTGAGGCGTTCGAGGAGGCGGCAGCGGCGGCGGGCTTCGAGCATGTGTTGCTGCTGTTCGGCCAGTTTGCGAGCGCATTCGGCGCGGCGGCGGGCGAGCTCGGCTTCTTCGGTTTTCACCGCGAGACGAAAGCTGCCGAGGGCGGTGAGCTCGCTGGCCGCGATCGGGTTCCATTCGCGGACCTGAATCTCGGCGCGGATGCCGGAGGCTTCGACCTCGGCTCGCCGGCGGTCCAGCGTGGAAAGTTCGGCCGCCTGCTGCTTGTAACGGGCTTCTTCCACTTCGAGTTCCAGGCGGCGCCACTGGAGCGCCTTGTGGAGGGGAAATTGAAAGGTTTTCATCGTTTGACTCCGGGCTGGGGTGCGGTTTGGATAGCGGGCAGCTGCGGCTGCTGAAGCTGCTTGGCAAGGGTCTCCAGGCGCGCAAGCGTTTCGGCCAGGGGAGAAGTGACCATGTGGTCCTGGCGGAGAAAGTCGAGGAGTTCGGGGCGCAGCCTGATGCTCGCATCGAGTTCGGGATTCGAGCCGGAGGCGTAGGCGCCCAACTGGATCAGGTCTTCGGCGTCGCGGTAGGCGGCCAGGGCGCCGCGGATCTTGCGGGCGGCGTCCTTTTGTGCGGGCGTAGCGATGGCGTTGGTGAGTCGGCTGACGGAATGCAAAATGTCGATCGCGGGGTAGTGGCCTTGATTGCCCAGTTGACGGGAGAGAATGAAGTGGCCGTCGAGGATACCGCGCACGGCGTCGCAGATGGGCTCGTTGAAATCGTCGCCTTCGACGAGCACGGTGAAGAAGCCGGTAATCGAGCCGCGGCTGAAATTTCCGGCGCGCTCGAGGACTTTGGGCAGAAGGTTGAAGACCGAAGGGGTATAGCCTTTCTGGCTCGGGGGCTCCCCGGCGGCGAGGCCGATTTCGCGCTGCGCCATGGCGAGGCGCGTGACGGAATCCATCACGAGGAGCACGCTGGCGCCCTGATCGCGGAAGTATTCGGCGATGGCGAGCGCGACGAAGCAGGCGCGCACGCGGAGCGGGGCCGGGCGTTCGCTGGTGGCGCAGACGACCACGGAGCGTTTGCGGCCTTCGGGGCCGAGTTCGTTTTCGAGAAAGCCGCGGACCTCGCGGTTGCGTTCGCCGATCATGGCGATGACGGTGACGTCGGCGGAATTGTGGCGCGACATCGAACCGAGAAGCGTGCTTTTGCCCACGCCGCTGCCGCCGAAGATGCCGATGCGCTGGCCCTTGCCGCAGGGCAGCAGGGCGTCGATCGCGCGGATGCCGGTGACGAGCGGCTCGGTAATGTGTTCGCGGTCGAGCGGATTGGTGGGGGTGCCGTGCAGGCTATAGGTGTCGCGGACCTCGATGGCCGGGCCGTTGTCCATCGGCTTGCCGAAGCCATCGATGACGCGGCCGAGCAGGCTTGGACCGACTTCGACGCGGGCATCCTCGCTGCGCGCAGCGACGGCGTCGCCGAGTTGCAGGCCATCGATTTCCTCGAGCGGCATGGCGAGCACGCGCCCATCACGGAAGCCGATGACCTGCGTGTGGATGCGGCGGCCGCCGGCGGTTTCCACCTCGCAGAAATCACCGATCGCGACGCTCGGGCCGCGCGATTCGATGAGCAGGCCGACGACCTGGGTGACCTGGCCCGTCCAGCGGAGCGGGTTGAGGCGTTCGAGTTCGGAAAAGTAGGGTGTGAGGGCGATGCTCATGACTGTTTTCGGAGGCGGTCGGCGAGGCCGCGTTCGATTTCCTGAAGCTGCGATTCGACGGAGGCGTCGAGATTGCCGCGCTGCGTTTCGAAGATGACGGTGCCGGGTTCGCGCGACGGGTCGGGAACGACTTCCACGATGGCGGCGCTACTCTGGCGCAGGCATCCGGCGACCAGGGCAGCATGGCTGGGGTGAACGCGGACGCGCGTGATTTCCTGGCCCTGAAGCTTTTCGAGCGCACCGAGCACCAGGCCGTGGAGCGCCTCGGGATCGATCGCGAGCTCGCGGCGGAGGACGCGGCGGGCAATGGCAAGCGCGAGGCGGACGAGGTCGGATTCGGCCTCGGCGCGCAGCCGGGGACGCAGGCCGGCGATTTCTTCGATCGAGCGGGTGAGACGCTCGATCACCGGCTGCAGGTCGGCCGCCGCTTGGGTGCGGCCGGACGCTTCTCCTTCAAGGCGTCCGGTGGCGTAGGCTTCACGCGCCTTCTGTTCGGCCTGTTGCTGCACTTGGGCGACGCGCCTGGCGTCGTCTGGTGAAGGCTGATTCGCCGAAGCCAGGGCGGCCTCGGCCGACAGGACTACGCGCCAATTGATCGCCTCGACTTCGGAATTGCCATCCGCCGGGAGGACTCTAGACGACATATTGTTCGCCGACGGCTCCCTTCAGACTGAGTACGCCCTCGCTCTCCAACTGCCGCACGAGGGCGATGATCTGCTGCTGGGATTGGTCGACTTCCTTGATCTTGATCGGACCGAGAGCTTCCATATCCTCGCGCAGCATGTCGGCGCCGCGCTGCGACATACAGCTCAGCATGTGATTGCGCAACTGTTCACTGGTGCCCTTGAGCGCGATGGTGAGAATCTTGCGGTCGACCTTGGCGAGGACTTCCTTCAGGCCGAGCGGATCGATCAGAAGCAGGTCTTCAAACACGAACATCAGGTGGCGGATGGTTTCGGCGAGGTTCGTATCCTGTTGGTCGATATGGTCGAGGATTTCGCGTCCCGAGGTGGAGTCCAGACGGTTAAGCATCTCGGCGACGGCGCGGACGCCCCCGTAGGATTCGCGGCTGAATTCGCCGAGCGCCTTCAGCTTCTGGCCGATCACGGCGGCGATCTTGTGGATGCTGTCGGGAGCGATCTGGTCAAGGCTGGCCATCCGCTGCGCGACGTCGGCCCGCATGGAGGCGGGCAGCGAGGTCAAAAGGGCCGCGGCCTGCGTGTAATTCAAATGCGAGAGCACGAGCGCGATGGTCTGCGGATGCTCGTTGTGGATGAACTTCGCGAGTTGCTGCGGATCGGCCTTCTGGATGGCGTCGAAGGAAGCGGCGTCGGCACCGAGCGCCTTGGTGAGACGGTCAAGCAGACGCTTGGCATGTTCGGGCTCGAAGGCCTTCATCAGGAGCTTGCGGGCGAAATCGACACCGCCGCGCGCCACGTAGTCGCCCGCATTAGAGATCTGGTGGAACTCTTCGAGAACGGACTCGGCCTGCTCGGCGGAAATGGCGGTGAGCTTGGCGAGTTCGCGGCTGACCCGGTTGACATCCTCCTCACTGAGCTGTTGCAGCAACTGGGCGCTGGCGTTCTCACCGAGGACAGCCAACAGTATGGCCGCCTTGCGCAGGCTTGAAAGTACTTCGGTATCGGGTTTGGAGGTGTTCAGGATCATGGCCGGTTCTCAGCGGAGGGCATCAACCCTCGTCTTCACGGATCCAGGTGCGCAGCACCTGAACGGATATATCGGGTTCTTTCGCGATTTTCTCGCGCAGGTGCTTGGCCAGCACCTCGGCTTTCTTGGTGATCACCGGCGCGAGTTTCAGAGAGCTGAGGGTCTGAGCATCCATCTGGGCCTGCAGGGCATCGCGTTCGGCGAGTTGCGACTCGAATTGACTCTCGACGTTGGAAGACGCAGACAATGCCGCGGCGTGGGCCGCGGACTTGACCGGTGAAATCGACGCGGGAAGCTGGTGGCCGCCGGGCAGGTTGGACTGGCCGGGCATTTCGACCGACCCGCTCTTTTTACTCCGCTTGCGGCGAACGGCGAACAGAATGCCGAGGACGATCACGCCCGCGAGCGCGCCACCGCCGATCATGAGTGTCTTCTGGTTGACGGGGAATGGCAGTCCCGAAATCGGACTCCCTGGCTTCGCGGGGGCGGCGGACGCCGGCTGACCGGGAGGCTCCAGTAGAAGCGTGGTCTCGAAGGGCAGGGTTTCGATCACCAGTTGATCGCCGCGTTCCTGGGAAAAGCCGGTGATGCCGGCTACCAGATCGCGGATCACCTTCAGCTTCTCGGGGGACGGCGGCACCAGGACCCGTTTGTAGGCATTCTTATCTTTCTCCCAGGTGACATCCTGGTCCACCAGCACAGCAAGCGACATCTTGCGCAGTGTGCCTGCGGGAAGCCTGGTCTTTTTGACGGTGCGGCTGGATTGATAGATGACGTTCTCGGTGGTGCGGACCGATTTGTTGGAACCGGTGGACGGCCGCGAGGCCGGACGAGGCAGGGTCGATGCCGTGCCGGGGACACCGGCAGCCGAGGCCCCGCCGGTAGAATCGTCCGTGCGCTGCGAACTGACCATGACGCTGTGCGCCGGGTCGAAGATTTCTTCGCTCTGCTCACCGCCCGTGAAATCGCACTCCACCGAAACTCCGGCCCGGAATTTTTCCGCGCCGAGCAAGGGCGAGAGGGTCGCGTAAATCTTGGCGAGCACTTCGGTCTCTACCTGGTGACGATAATCGAGCGTGGCGGCGGAGGGTTCCGAACCATCGCCCAGGGCCGCCTGTTTGGGGCGGTTCAGCAGGTTGCCATTCATGTCCAACACGGAGACCGCGTCCGGGCTAAGCCCTTCGACGGCGCTGCCGACCAGATGAGTGATGGCGACGACGTTCTGCGGGGCGAGGCGCGCACCAGGGCGGATGCGAATGAGGACGCTTGCCTTGGCCGGCTGTTGGGCTTCGAGAAACACGGAGTCTTTCGGGAAGGTGAGGTGAACGCGCGCGGTCTCGACTTCCGCCAGCGCCATCACGGTGCGTTCCAGTTCGCCCTCGAGCGCGCGCCGGTAGTTGATGTGTTCGGTGAATTCGGTGGCGCCGAGATTGACTTTGTCGAAGAGCTCGAACCCGATGCGGCCGGATTTCGGCAGGCCGATACCCGCCATGGTGAGGCGTGCATCGGCGAGCTTGGAGGAGGGCACGAGCACGGTGCCGCCGCCTTCCGGCAGGCGATATTCAACGCCGCTCTCTTTCAATTTCTGAACGATGCCGTTGGCATCCTCGGACGACAGTCCGGTGAACAGCGGATGAAAGTCGGTTTCCTTTCTCCACTGCACCAGTGAGTACAGGCCGGCGCCGACCGCAATGGTGACAATCGCGATCGTGATACGTTGCCGTGTGGAGAGATTCTCCAGAATCTTCGTCATGAGATGCTTATGTGCCTGGGGCCTCACGAGTAAGATCGGCGGAAGGCGGGTAAAACGTGAGCCTACATCTGCATTCGCATGATTTCCTGGTACGCGCTGACCACCTTATTGCGCGCCTGCATGAACAACTCCATCGAGAGCTCGGCCTGCTGGGTGGCGAGAATCGTGGTGTGCAACTCCTCGTTTTCCCCGGACAGGAAGCGCTCGACGGATGCGGATGCGTTCTGGCCGAACGACTCCACCTTCTGAATCGCGCCCGACAGGACCTCCTGGAACGCTCCGGGAGTGGACGATTGGCCGGCTGGACGGATAAGGTCCGGGAGTGCGACACCGGAGACGGGAAGAATGGGAGCTGCCATGCTTTACCTCAACGCGCCAGGTCGATCGACCGTTGAATCATGTCCTTCACGGCGGACATAGCGGCGACGTTGGCTTCGAAACTGCGCGCCGCTCCCATCAGGTCGACCATATCCTCGGCGGTATTGATCTTCGGGAAGGCTACGTAGCCCTCTTTGTCGGCGTCCGGATGTCCGGGCATGTAGCGGCGCTCGGGATCGCTGGTATCGACGATGACGTCCGACACACCTACTCCGCTTATCGACTGTAATTCGGAATTGAAAACACTGGCAAATGGCGAATTAATTGGCGTGGTTTCAAATACTACGTCCTTGCGGCGATAGGGTCCGCCCTCGGGCGTGCGGGTGGTCTCCGCGTTCGCCAGGTTCTCCACCAGAAGTTCGGCGCGGGCGCGCTGCGCGGACATGCCGGAAGCTCCGACCGACAATAACGAAAACAGACTCATGACTTGCCTTCCTGAATGGCCGAACGAACGGCGCGGATCTGCGATTTCATCAGTTGCGAGGCCAATTGGAAGCGCAGTGCGTTCTCCGCAAGAAGCCGCGCCTCGCGATCCAGGCTGACGTTATTTCCATCGTTCTTGACGCGCAACCCCGTTACTTCCGATACCTGCGGGGTTCCGCCGGCGGCATTGCGCAACTCCGCCTGAAAGTCGAAATCCCGTGTAAGGTAACCGGGAGTGTCGGCATTGGCGATGTTCGTCGCCACCAGTTTCTGCCGACTGCTGAGCAGATCCATGTAGTGCTCCAATTGTCCGGCGACGCGATCAAGCATGACGGAGAGCTTGAATGCAGGTTCATCGCCAAAGCTAAATTCCGCTAAATCAACAACTCTCGCCGATTTCAGCGGCAAAGTCTTGGCGCGCCGACAAAATAATGACACAAAGGTATGAAATAAATAAGAGATATAAATCTTATTGCTAACGTGAAATCTGATACTATTCCGGTGGGGGATATACCGTCACGGGAATTATCCCGCCAAGAGTAGCAGCGAGCCCTTACATGAAAGACGGGCTCGATGCCTCGAACCGCGAGTGACGGCTAGGTGCCAGCCGTAACGGTGAGAGAAGGCGGAAACTCCCAATGCAAACTGATTCTTCCCCTGACGTACAAGTCGATCCAGTAGCCCCCGAGTCGTCCTGGTCGCGCCTGGTGGATTTGGTTCGCGCGGGCGATCCGGCCGGCCTGGAGGAGTTGTACGCTGTCTTTGCCAAGGGAGTGCGCTTCTTCCTGTGGCGGCAGATCGGCCCTCAGGATCTCGACGATAAAGTGCACGACGCCTTTCTGATCATCACACAATCAATCCAGCGCGGCGACCTGCGCGAGCCCGAGCGCCTGATGGGTTACGTGCGGACGATCGTGCGCAGGCAGGTGGCGGCACACATCCAGACGGCGGTCCGCGCGCGCCGCTGCAACCGTCCGATCGAGCAACTGTTGACCCTCTCCGATCGCCGGCTCGATCCGGAGCGTTCGTTCATCGCCCGCGAAAGCCACGAGGTCGCGATGGCCGTATTGAATGGTCTGCCGCAGCGCGATCGTGAGGTACTGGTGCGCTTTTACCTTCGCGAGCAGACGGCCGACGAGATCTGCAGCGAGTTGGGCCTGACGGAAACCCAGTTCCGCCTGATCAAGTCGCGCGCCAAAGCCCGGTACGGCAAATTGGGCCAGCGGCGTATCGCCCGGCGCGCCATGCTGCCCGCCGCGTAGTACTAAATTACGCGTAACGTCAACATTCCCTTGAGAGCACTGCCCGGTCGAACCCACCTTTACGATGGAGGTTCTTACTGACCCACCACGGAGCGGTCGCGTTTTGCACCATGCGGCAAATCCATCGTCATATGGATACGGAAGAAGCGGAACGCTACCTGTTGGGCGACAGCCCGGACCCCGAGGCCGCCGAACTGGAGGAGCACCTTCTGATCTGCGCCGAGTGCCGCGAGCGAATCTCGGAAACGGAAGTCTATCTTTCCTCAATGCGCGACGCGGCGGAGGAGGTCCGGGCGCACCCCGGGGATACCGACTGGCGCCTTGCGCATCGGTTTAGCGGAGTGGCGGCCGGCGCTGCGATCGCGGGATTCGGATTAATCGCGTCCCGGTATGATCAGAATTATCAGACGCCGGTCGAAGTACGGCTTGTCGACAGCACTTCGGTGACGGCCCCTGCGGGGCGCGGTCTCGATCTACGGTTCGACCGCGGCGGCGCGCGGCTTGAAATCGTCAACGCCGCGGCGCAGACGGCGTGGCGCGGAGCGTTGGCAGCGGGGAATCGCGCCGTGGTGCCCCGGCAGCGCAGCGGAACGTACTTGGTGCGCGTGCTTTCCGCCTCGGGCGAACTGCGGCACGAATACCGGCTGGAAATCCGCTGAGGTTGGCGCGGCGGCGGTAAACTGAAAGAATGCCGCGGCAGGACGCCGGCCCAGCGGTCAGCGTCGAACGTTTCTTTCAGTTTTCGCTTCTCGGACTGGTGGCCAGCGGCTACCTGGCGGTGGCAGGTTCGGGATACCTCGACACGCCCACGGTGGCGCTGACTACGGCTGGGCTGGTGCTGCGGGCGATCCTGATCTGCGGGTTCTTCCGCTTTGAAATCTCGGAACGTGCGAGCACGGTGGTCACCGTCGGATACTCGGTGTTCTTCGTGGCCGACTACTTCCTGCTCTCACGCGATTTTCTGGCGGCGACGGTTCACCTGCTGTTCTTCCTCGCGGTGATGAAGATCCTGACCGCGCGCACCAATCGCGACTACCTATATACGGCGGTGATCGCGTTCCTGGAACTGCTGGCCGCGGCGATCCTTTCAATCAATTTCAACTTCTTCCTGTTCCTGGCGCTGTACCTGGTGTTTGCGATCGCGGCGCTCACGTCGGGCGAGATCCGGCGGTCGATTCTCCGCTCGCCATTGACCGCACGGGGCGGCGGACAGCGTATCTATCCGCGGCTCAGCCTGCTCACCGGAATGATGACGCTCGGCATCCTCGCGCTGACGGCGATTCTGTTCTTCATTCTGCCGCGTACGGCGGAGGCGGCATTTTCCCGCCTGATCGCGCACCGCATTTTCCTGCCGGGCTTCGCCAATCAGGTGACGCTGGGAGACATCGGCGAGATCAAGACGAACTCGCGGCCGGTGATGCACATCAAGATCTGGAGCGCGCTGGCGGTGGGGCCGCTCAAATGGCGCGGCGCCGCGCTGACGGATTTCGACGGGAAACGGTGGACGAATCCTAATCGTCCGCCCGAACCGCTCCTCGTCGATAACGAGCACGTAGTTCTGGCGCAACCCGGACTTCGTCCGCCGGGCCGCCGCATCACTTATCACGTCGATGTGGACGCCATCGACAACGAGACGCTGTTTTTCGCGGGAACGCCGGAGATGCTGGATCTTCGGGTTCGCACTCTCTACCGATCTGAAACGGGCGCGGTGCGAGTGGCGCACGCGCCTCCGCAGGGTCTGCATTACGACGCCTGGAGCCTGCTGGAAGATCCTCCGGAAGTGGCGCCGCTGATCTACCCCCCGCCGATTTTGCCGCTGGCCGCGCGCGCCACGTACCTGCAACTGCCGGCGCTCGATCCGCGGGTGGGGGACCTGGCGCGCCGCTTTGCCGCCGGAGCGGGGAACGATCTGGAGCGGGCGCGCTCGCTCGAGCGGCACCTGCGCACGGATTTCGGCTACACGCTCGAACTGCCCGACCGGGAGACGTCCGATCCGCTGGCGTATTTCCTCTTCACGCGGCGAAAGGGCCATTGCGAGTACTTCGCGAGCGCGATGGCGGTGATGCTGCGTTCGCTGGATATTCCGGCGCGCATGGCCACCGGATTCCAAAGCGGTGTCTATAATCCGGTCTCCGACCTGTGGCTGGTGCGCGCCAGCGACGCTCATAGCTGGGTGGAGGCGTGGATTCCGGGGCGCGGCTGGACGACCTTCGACCCCACTCCGCCCGACCCGAATCCGGCGGGATTCGCGCTGCTGACGCGTTTGACGCTCTATCTGGATGCGGCCGAGACGTTTTGGCAGCAATGGGTGGTGGATTACGATCTCACCCGGCAGGGCGCGCTGGCCTATCGAATGGAGCAGGGCGCGCATCGCATGGGAATCAATGGGTTCGATGCGCTGCTCGGGCTGCGCGCGGCCTGGAACCGGTATGTCGTCGGGTGGCTGCACCGTTTCGGATTGCGACTGCTGGCGTTGGCCGCGGTCCTGGTGGGGCTTGCGCTGGGCGGCGGTCCGCTGCTCCGGTTGGTGCGCATGCGGCGGCGCGTCGCGCGGGTGAGGCGCGGGCAGGCGAGCGTCGCCGACGCTACGCTGCTCTACAAACGGATGTTGTACATCCTCAAGCGGCGGGGCTATCAAAAGCCCGTGTGGTTCACGCCGGCCGAATTCGCGGCGTCTCTGCCGCCGAGCGAACTCGGCGCGGCGGTCCACGAATTCACCGCCACCTATAATGCGCTGCGATTCGGCGGCCACACCGAGGCGGCGCGGCGGCTTTCCACCTTGCTCGATCGGATGGAACGGGCCTGATCAGGGGAGACGGCCAGGTGCAGCCCCAGCCAGATGCCGGAGCAGGCGGTCGCAGGCGGCCATTTGATCGGCGTCGGGAGTTGCCGAAGCGAGAACTGACATCACGCTTTCGAGCACTTCGCGGCGCTCCTCATCGAGGCTATCGGCGAAGCTGTCGTCGAAGCTGTCGGGAGGATTGTGGGCGGCCGCAACGGGCCGGAGGAGTTGTAGGTCTGCCATTGAATCCTTACTACCCTCATCGGACGGAAGTGCTGCTCCCTTAATTGAAGTGCTGCTCCCTTAATTAATGTTTCTCGGCGCGGCAGCCGATAAGGGGAAAGGAGCCCCGATGATTCGGCTGACGCGCCTGAACCACGCACGCATGGTCCTCAATTCGGATCTGATTGAACACATCGATGTCACGCCCGACACAATGATTACGCTGACGAACGGACATATCCTGCGCGTCCTCGAGAGCGCCGACGACGTGGTAGAGCGCTGCGTCGAGTACCGCCGGCGCATCTCCAGCCGCGAATGGCCTGCCGTCACGACGGAAGAACTAGCGGCCGGCTAAGCCCATGGCGACGGCAGATACCAAGACGAATCCGGCGGTCGGGCCGGAAGGTAAAACGGCGACTCCAGGCAAGCAGGGGGCGCACCTCGATCTGGCGACGCTCGGCGGGATGGGCCTGGCGATGGCTGGGATCATCGGCGGGCTGCTGCTAGAGAAGGGCAGCATTTCGGACGTCGCGCAGGGAACGGCGGCGATGATCGTCCTTGGCGGGACTTTCGGAGCGGTGCTGGTCACTACCCCGATGGCGATTGTGGTGCGTGCGTTCAAGGGCCTGGGCGCCGTGTTCTTCGAACGTCGGGACGGCGTGAACGAAATCATCGAATTGCTGATCGTGTACGCCGGCAAGGCCCGAAAGAACGGAATCGTGAGCCTCGAAGACGAAGCGTCGTCAATCGAAGACCCGTTTCTGCGCAAGGCGTTGAATCTGGCAGTCGATGGGACGGATATGCAGGAGATCCGCAAGATGATGGAGATCGACATCGCGCTCAGCGAGCACCGGGCGGAGTCGGAGGCGAAGGTCTGGGAATCGGCCGGCGGGTACGCGCCCACGATCGGCATCATCGGCGCTGTGCTGGGCCTGATTCAGGTGATGAAGCACCTGGAGGATATAAAGGAAGTCGGGCACGGGATCGCGGTTGCGTTCGTGGCTACGGTGTATGGCGTAGGGTTGGCGAACATCTTTTTTCTGCCGGCGGCCAACAAACTGAAGGCACGAATGCGGGAAGCCACGCTGCGCAAGGACGTGATTTTGGAGGGGGTAATCGGAATCGTGGAAGGGCTGAACCCAACCTTGCTTCGGCTGAAGCTGGAAGCGTACCAGACGGCGACGACGTCCTCGAAGAAAGCGAAGATGTCAGCCGAGGACGCCGGCGGCGCGGCCGCCACGCGCGGCGTGCCGGAGCCGGCTTCGGCCAAGGGCTGAGGAGCATCGTTTGACTCGCAGGAGAACACCGGAACCCGAGAACCACGAACGCTGGCTGGTATCTTACGCTGACTTCATCACCTTGCTGTTCGCTTTCTTCGTAGTCATGTTCGCGTCCACGCAATCGGATAAGAACAGAGCCAAAGAGGTGTCCGATTCGGTGCGACAGGCGCTGGAGCACGGCCAGTTCAGCACGGCGATCTCGACTGTTCTGGGCCGCGGCAAGCACGAGGCGAAAAAAGCTCCATTGAGCCAGAACGCGACGCCGGAGCGGGAGAACCCGAACGCGCCGCCGCGTCCGCCGGATTTGGCCAAGTCCCTCGAAACGCTGCAGAAGGGGCTGGAATCGGAATTGAAGAACGGGAAGCTGCAACTTCGCCTGGAGTCTCGCGGGTTGATTATCAGCATGCGGGAGGCGACTTTCTTCGCGTCCGGGGACGACGCGGTGGCCTCGGCCAGCCTGCCGATTCTGACGAAGATCGCGGCCGTGGTGCAGTCGCTGCCGAACGCGGTGCGCCTCGAAGGACACACGGATGCGCGTCCGATTCACACATCGCGTTTCAAGAGCAATTGGGAGCTGTCCTCGGCGCGGAGCATCGCGATGCTGGAACTGCTGCGCGATCGCTTCCAGATTCCCGCCTCGCGGATGGCGATCGCCGGCTACGCCGAAAATGCTCCCGCGGACACGAACGATACAGAAGAGGGAAGAGCTCACAACCGGCGCGTGGACCTGGTACTGCTCTCCGCCGGAGCAGAGAGGGCAGAGCCGGCGATGGCGGCGGCGACCGCCCCGGCCTCAGTTTCGAAGTGAGCTTAGAGGCTGGTCCGGATGATTCCGGAGGTTCCGGGACGGGGCAGATAGGCGGCCGCGCTGTGGATCATATTTAACTGCACTTGCAGGTGTGCGCGCGCGCCGCGTAAGATCGCGGTGGACCACGCGAACAGGTCGCTCGCCGTGTCCATCTCGTCGCGCGTCAGTTCGCCGCGCTGCACTGCCTCGCTCAGGTCGGAGGCGTACGAATCCCAAAGCTTTAATGCTCGCGAATAATCCTCGCGGGAGATCGCCTGGCGAATGGAAGTGGTGGTCTCGGTGTTCATGGCGTGTTTACTTGTACTGCTGGTTCGCGGTATTCATGGCACTGAACATGTTGGCGATGTAGCTGTACTTCTGCTCCATCGATGCGATTAGCGAATCGGCGGCCGACATCTGCTGCTGCAACTGGGTCTGAATCGTGTCGACGCGATCCTGCTGGCTCGCGATCTGAGTGGTGAGGTTGGCGATCCCGCTCTGGCGGGACGCCTGGGCGGTCGGCAGAATACCGCTATCCGTCTGCTCGGCGGTGTTCAGCGCATCGGTTGCGCTCCGCAGAAAACCGGTCCCGGTGGCCGAGCCCAGGAACGACGCGACCCCGGTAGCACTGCTGCTATTGAGGGCGGCGAACGCAAACTGGTTGAACGTCATGTGTCCGTCGGCGCCCAGGTCGAAGCCTAAGGTAGCCAGCGCCGAGACGGATGAGGACGGATCGCTGTAGGTGCCAAGCTGGCGGAGAGTCGCGGTCAGTTGACCGAGGATCGGGTCGCCGGCTAGTGCGCCTCCGGATTGTCCGCTCTGTGCCCCGATTGCGTCCACCGCGGCATTGTAAGCGGACGCGAAATTGGAGAGAGCCGTGGTCATCGTGGAACTGGCAGGCGCGACGGTAATATCCACCGTGCCGGTGGCGCCGGGCAGTAAATTCACCGTGACCCCGTCGGCGATGGAAAGGCTGCGGGAATCGCTCGTCGAGGTGACATTGGACTGGTTCACCACGTAACTCGCTGGGACACCTGTGATTTTGCTGGCGTTGTCCGACAGACTCGTGGTTCCGTCCAAAACCTGCGGATCCACGTTGCCAAGCTTCGACGCGCGGAGCGATATGCGGTAATCCGGCGTTGTGCCGGACCCGACGTTGACTACCGTGGCCTGAACCTGATCGCCGTATTGGGTGTTGATCGCGGAGGCCACGCCCGCAGCGGTGTTGTCGGCGACCGTGAGGCCGTA
Source organism: Candidatus Solibacter sp. (assembly GCA_025463045.1). GTDB lineage: Bacteria > Acidobacteriota > Terriglobia > Bryobacterales > Bryobacteraceae > Solibacter. The sequence continues at coordinate 9,062 of JAOAPT010000059.1, read as the reverse complement.
CGCAACGCCATTCAGCGACAGCTTGAATGCGTGGGTGCCCGTATAGTCCTCGGCAACTGTCGTGCTGGTCGCAAACGTCCCTGGATCGACGATCTTGACCGAGTAGATTCCCTCCAGGGCGCCGGTGCCGAGCACTGCCGTCGCCTTGGTCGAGTCGGACACCGATGCCTGCAGCGAGCCTTTGCCTAGTGACGAATCGATCGCCTTGATACTCGATTGCAGTGCCTTGAAGACGCTGTCAAGACCCGAGAGTGCATTGGACTGATTGGACAGCTCGGCTTTGTTGGAGGACATCTGGGCCATCGGCAAGGACGCAATCTGGACGGCACGCGAGACGACGTTCTGAAAATCGGTGGAGAACTGGCTGCTTCCGGTGAAAATTGAACCTGTACTCATAAATGCTCCCGGGCCGAATCGGACGTTGGTCCGCTTCGGCCCGAAACTCCTTCAAATTAAATCTGCCCGATCCCGCCTGGAAACCGGCGACCCGTTACCGCGCCGCCGGTTCCCGGTTCAGAATTAGCCTCTCAGGAGAGCCAGGACCGCCTGCGGAGCGGAGTTGGCCTGCGCCATCGCCGCCATCGAAGCCTGCATCAAGACCTGAGCCTTACTCAGGTTGGCCGCTTCCGCCGCTACGTCCGTATCGCGAATCTGCGATTCGGCAGCGGAGAAGTTGGTGATCTGCGAGGTGGCCAGGCCAATGCCGTAATGCAATTGGTTCTGGCCCGCGCCGACCTTACCTTGCACCAGTCCGAGTTTGCCGACCGCGTCGTTGATGGCATCCACAGCTGCGAGAGCGTGTCCGGTAACCGTCTTATCGGTGTCCGCGGCGGTGACCGCGATGGCACCGCTCTGGCCCGAGCCCAGCGCGAGGTTCAAGCCGCCGGCGCCCACCGTGTCACCGGTACCGGCCGTGAAAGCTGCCGACATCGTGAAGGCCGTCGAACCCTGGAACTTGATATTGGTGGCACCTGCTCCGCCGGTTTCGCTGAACGCCCGGATATTCAGGCCTTGCGCCGCGAAAAAGCTATTGAAGCCGTTCACAGCCGAAGCGGCCGTGTTGCCCAGAAAAACGTTGGTTCCGTTCACATTGGCTGCGTCACCATCGATCGTCACGTTGTAGCTTTTCGCCGCCACGGTGAAGGTCACGACATCCTTGGAAAAGGTATTCGGGAGAACCACGCCGGTACCAGCCGTGAGGGCCGAAAAAGTCGTCGTGGCATTGGTCAGGCCAAGATTGACGGCGAACTTGCCGTTGACGTCATCGGTCACGATTCCGTCCGCGCCTGCGGAGACCGACCCGGATTTGATCTGAAACGCCGAGTTGCCGGAGAACGCGAGCTTGCCATCCGAGCCCAACTGAGCCGTAACGTTGGTGATGCCCTTGCCGGTGAGCGCCGTGTTCACGGCATCGACAGCTTTCTGGCCGCTTAGACCGGTAGCCGTATTCGTGCCGCTCGCCGTGACGGTGACGCCGGAGTGCATGACTCCCGCGCCGTCCATGTAATCCACGGTGAAATCCTGGGTGTGGCCGTTGGCCAGGAATGTGGTCGTCGAGTTGTCCAGCCGGACCGTATTGGTGCTCCCGAAGCCCGATCCGCCACCGACTACCGAGAGGGCCGCCAAACCGAGGCCCGTCTGGTCGATCGCCGACGCGCTAAGATCGACGCTAACCTGGGCATCCACATTTGCGCCACCCGCGCTGCCGCCGATGTACGCCATCAGGTTCGTGTTATACGCGCCGCCGGTATTGAGCTTTACGTTCTTCGCCTGGCGGTCGATTTCACTGAGCAGCGTCTGGAATTCGTTGTTGACCGTGTTGCGGTTTCCGGTGAAACCGCCGGACGCAGACTGGGTCGCCAGCGTCTTCAACCGATCGAGAATGTGGGACACATTGTTGACACCACCGTCGATGATCTGCAACTGGCTGATGGCATCGTTGGCATTGCGCACCCCCTGCGTCAGTTCCGCCGTATCGCTGCGGAACTTGTTGGCGACGGCCAAACCGGCGGCGTCGTCACCGGACGAATTGATGCGGTATCCAGAAGTCAGGCTCTGGATGGTTTTCGCCTGGAAAGCGGTGTTGACGCTCAGATTTTCTTGAGCCATCAGGGAGTTTACGTTGGTTTGAATGGAGAGCATTGAGAAATCCTTTCGAAAGTTTGTCCGGCTTCTTGCCGGTCAAAGCACTTATCGCCTCCACTGGAAGAAACTTTAAGCGGCGGGATTAGTTTTTTCATCAATCCCAAAACGGATGACGATTCGGCCGCCGACAAATTTTCCTCGCGGACCAGTTTGACTTCCCGCGCGATCACCAGTGTCGAGCGCGGCGCACGAATTCCCACACGCACACGGGACCGCCCGATATGCGCGATCACTACTTCAATGTCTTCGCCGATCAGGATCGTCTCTCCTTCACGACGCGACATTATGAGCATGCCATCGCCTCTTGCACGATCAGCTCGTGCCGGTGCGAATAGGATACGTCCTGTGCCACCGCCTGAACCGCCAGACGATTAGCCAGATTGATCACGACAGGCGCCAGCAGATTCGCCGTCGGACCGCCCTCACGGATGGAGAGCACAGCGAGACAGAGGACGTCGGAGCCGATCGCCGGCTGCCGTCCCCGGGCAAGCCCGATCCGTTCCACGTCATCGTCGCTCATCGTTAATTGATAGTTCGGATCGATCGCTCCCACCGGCAGAGTCACGAAGCACAATTCGCCCGCCTCCAGGCTCTGTAGATAAACCAGGGGCGCGCTCGGCTGAAAATGGAGCGCCAGAAAACGCCGCTTCTCCTCGAACGCGGGAAGCCCGGCGGGAAATACCACTACCGACGCCTCATCAAACTGGATATTTCCGAAATACTTGGTTTCAAAGTTAGACATGCCACCTCATTCAACGCTGTAGTGATCCAACGCTGGAGTGATCGACCGTTTTCCGAAAATCTTTAGTCGATCGCTAAAGTTTGTAGACGCTTTCTGCCGATTTAAGCCCAGATGAAATCAACCACCCAGCCACGCAAGCCGCCGTCCGCCGCGCGACCTGCGACTTCGTTCGCCGCCCTCGAACTGGCGAGCCTGCGTATCGATCAAGGTCAGACCGGACAGGCGACCGCGCTGGTCGAAGGGGTCCTGGCAGCCGAGCCGGACCGCGCCGACGCCCTCTATCTTTCCGGCCGGCTGCACGAACGCGCCGGCAGGATGGACCTGGCGATGGACTGCTACCGTAAGGCGCTGTCGCAAAGGGACGACGTCGCCACCCTGGATTGCGGGCTGGGCAGGGCGCTTCAGGCATCGGGGTCTCCCGAGGACGCGATCGGCGCTTTTCAACGGGCGCTCGCACTCGACCCCGCCAGCGCGGAGGCGCGCTGCAACCTGGCTGCGGCATTAGTGGAACTCGACCGCTTCGAAGAGGCCGCCATCATCGCCCGATTCGCGCTCCAACTCAATCCGGACTCTCCCGAAACGCTCGGCAATCTGGGCTCTGCGCTCAGCAAGCTGGGACGTCACGACGACGCGATCCTCAGTCTGCGGCGCGGCCTGGAGATTCCCGGAGCTCCGACGGATCAACTGCTCCTCGCCTTGGGCCAGGCACTGCGCCGCGGCGAGCGGTTCGAGCAGGCATTGGACTGCCTGCATCAACTGGCCTCCGAAGGGGGCAGTACCGCCGAGGTGCTGCACGAAATCGGCTTGACGCTCACCCTCGCCGGGCGCTATCAGGAGGGCATCGACTGGCTGCGGCGCTCGCTCGCGCTCGGGCCGCTGGCCGAATCCCACTACGACCTATGCATGGCGCTCCTGCGCGTGGGCAACTTCCACGAAGGCTGGGTGGAATACGAGTGGCGCTGGCGTGCGCACGGGAAGAATTACGGCTCCATGGCGGCCGTCCGCGGATTGACCCAGCCGCTGTGGGACGGCAGTCCGTTTCCGGGCCGCACCCTCCTCCTGCATGCGGAACAGGGACTCGGCGACACGATTCAGTTCGCCCGCTACGTTCCACTGGCCGCGACACGCGGCGGCGCGGTGATCGTCGAAGTGCAGCCCGAGTTGAAGCATTTACTGGCGAGTCTGCCCGGCGCGGCCGTAGTAGTGGCTCGCGGGGAACCGCTTCCGCCATTCGACCTGCACTGCCCGCTGATGAGTCTGCCGCTGGCGTTCGCCACCACGCTCGAGACTATACCGCCGCCCGCTCCCGTTCGGGAGCCTCGCGCCAAAACGCCGCGCGGGGCAAATCTCCGGGTGGGACTCGTCTGGGCGGGGACGTCCCAGCACCCCAACAATCGTAACCGGTCGATTCCACTCTCCAGCTTCGCGCCCCTGCTGGCGAGTTCGAATATCAGCTTCTTCAGTTTTCAGGTGGGACCGGCGGCCCGCGAAATCGAGAGCCTCGATCAGACCGGCCGCATCCGCGATCTCGCCCCGCTGTTGGCCGACTTCACGGACACTGCCGACGGACTCGCCGAAATGGACCTGCTGATCACCGTCGATACTTCCGTGGCGCATCTGGCAGGCACGCTGGGCGTGGAGACCTGGGTGCTGATCCCGTTTGTGCCCGACTGGCGATGGATGCTGGACCGCGAGGACACTCCGTGGTATCCGTCGATGCGCCTCTTCCGGCAGACCGCGCGCGGCGAATGGAGTGACGCGATCGAGCGCCTTGGCACCGCACTGGACGAACGGGCCGCGCAAACACCCGCGTCGTCGCCGCTGCGGATCGGCACCACTCCCGCCACCCCCGCACGGCAGCCGGATGCGCTCGACGGAGTGTGGGATCTGCGCGCGCGCGAGGCGGCGGATTTCATCCCGTCCGGCGCCGTCGTGCTCGACCTCAACTGCGGGCAGATGGCGGTGGAGCGCTACCTTCCGCCGGCTTGCACTTACATCCCATGCGACGGTGTCCGCCGCGACGAGCGGACCCTGGTGTGCGACCTCAACCGGCAACCGATCCCGCATGCCCCCGGAGCGACTCACATCGTCGCGCTCGGGGTGCTCGATTCGGTTTCCGACTGGCGCGGATTTCTCCGACAGCTGCGCGCGCTCGCCCTGCCGGCGATCGTCAGCTACACCCCTGCCGACTTCGCCGCGGGGAACCCCAGGTTCCGGCTCGACTTGCAAACGCTCTGCGAGGGAGTTCAGGAGGCCGGACTGCGCATTCAGGCTTCGATGCGCTCGGGCGAGAACCAGATCCTGATTCGACTGCATCCGGAAGCGCACACCACACTGAGGCCGAAGCGCGTCGCCGTGCTGTCGTATAACAACGTCGGAAATTTCGGGGACCGCCTGGGCTTTCATCTCATCAACTCGCTGCTGCCCGCGGAAGCCGAGTTGCACTACGTACACTTTGAACCCTGGGATGTCCCCGAAGAGCCCTTCGACATGGCGATCGTCGGCATGGGAAACAGCATGTTTCAGCCGATCCTCACCGACCGCCTGCTGGGATTTCTCGATCGCGTCCCGACCGCGATCGGCATCTTCGGCACGCAGTATCGCCAGTCAATCGACCGCGCACGCATGGACCGGCTGCTGGACCGGCTGTCGATCTGGTACGCCCGACACGAAGAGGACGCGCTCTGGTTCGGCCGCGGCCGTAACAACGTGGTGCACCTGGGAGACTGGATGATCTCTGCGTTCCCGATGGCGCAGTGGCACCGCGATGAAACACTGAACGTGGGGCGCGAAATCTGGCAGGATCTGCCGCTCGACCGCACCATCCAGAAGATTCAACAGTACCGGTCGGTATTCTCGACGCGCGTTCACCCGCTGCTCTGCGCGCTGACCTCGGCCGAGACGGTAGCTTACCGCGAGCAGCGCGAAGACGCGGCCAACACGCAGTCCGGCAAATTCCGCTCCATGCTGCTGGACATCTTCGGCAGAACCTTCGCCGAGGACGAGCAGTTTGCGTTCAACCGGGACGCGGTCGCGGGTTACCGCGCCAAGGTGCAGAAGCGCATGGCCGCCATGCCGGAGACGATCGCAAAACTTCTCGGCAGCGGTAAACATAAGTTGCGGTAAACACGGAATAGGGAATGCAGGATCACTGAGCTAGAATCAGAAGTCATGCACTACCGGCGCATCGTGTGCTTCATTCTGGGCGTGTGGTTCGGAGGCGGACTGATCATGGCCTGGTACGGTTCGCGCAGTTTCGGCACCGTCAACGACATCGTGAACTCCGCCAATCCTGCGCTGGTGGTGCAGACCAAGCCGCTCGGCCCGGTAGGCACGCGTCAGGTGCTGCGCTACGCCATCGCGGAGCAGAATCGCTGGATGTTCAAGAGCTGGGAAATGCTCCAGATCGCTCTGGGCCTGTTGTTCTTCAGCTACCTGCTCTTCGGCACGACGGAGGGCAAGTTCACATTGGCCGTGAGCCTGGCGATGGTCTTCCTTACGCTGCTGCAGCGCTTCGGAATCTCTCCCGAACTCGGCGTAGTGGGGCGCAGCATGGATTACGTCCCTGCCGAGTTTGTCACGCAGGAGCATGCGAAATTCTGGCTGCTGCACAACGCGTATCTGGGTGTGGACGCTCTGAAGTATGGCTTGGGGATTATTCTGGGTGCGATCGCGATGAGCCGGAAACGCTCAAACGACCCCCTCAACCAGTTCAATATGATCGATAAAGCCAATCACCGCCATGTCAATTGGTGAGTTTGGCCGTCCCACGCTGGTCATCGCGCTGAAGCCTTCGGTCGCCAGCAGGACCTTATCGCCGACACCGGCATCGACCGCATCGAGCGCGACCACCGCATCGCCGCGATCCGTTCCGTCGAGATTCAACGGTTGAACCAACAGCAGCTTGCGGCCCTCGTGGCTGGCATGTTTCTGGGTGGCCACCAGTTCGCCGACCACACGCGCGATCAGCATGGCCCGTTCTTCCGTGAATTCTTCCGCGACGCGGGGGGTGGAACAGGAGCCGCAGCCGGAGCCGCGGGAACGTCTTCATTGACCGTCCGCTTGACGTGCACTTCGTCGACGATCCCAATTACCGCCGTATCGATTGGGGGTTCCATGGGGAGAAACGGAAAGCTCGCTTCCTTGCCGCGCACCCAGTAGACCAGTTCGCCCGCTCCGGCACCGATCGCGTCGGTACAAATCAGGGGCTTTCCGGTGTTCTTGAGTTCCGGCGTCAAAGGCTGCACTACGAGCATGCGCTGGCCCACCATCTGCGGACTCTTGATGGTGGCCCACACCGAACCGACAACACGGCCGAAGTACATGAGCTAGTCCATGTGCACTTCGTCGACAATGCCAATGATGGCGTTGTCGACGGGCGTATCCTTGCAGCCTTCGGCCATGCGCGCGCTGCTTCCGGAGACCGCGATGACGCGCTCCCGGAAACCCGCACTGACGGTATCCACACTGACCACATAGCCGCTTTCATCCTTGCCGTCCGGTGAGATCGGCTTCAGAATCAGCAGCTTCTTGCCTTCAAGACGGGGGTCTTTGCGGGTGGCAACAACGGTGCCCACGACGCGGGCGAGAATCATGACGCTCCTCGCGACGGCTACTTGCCGGCGCTCTGCGACTGGGTCTTCCCGATCGGCAGAATGTCTTCCAGACTCTGGTGTGGACGCGGAATCACGTGCACCGCGATCAGTTCGCCCACGCGGCGCGCGGCGGCGGCGCCGGCATCGGTAGCGGCGCGAACCGCCGCCACATCGCCGCGAACCATGGCGGTGACGTAGCCCGAACCAATCTTCTCCCAGCCCACCAGATTCACCTTGGCGGCCTTCACCATCGCGTCGGCGGCTTCGATCATTGCAATCAGACCGCGCGTTTCGATCATTCCTAACGCTTCACCCATTGCTCAGTTCTCCAAGAAAATTCGTCTTACGCTATTCCGCGCGCTTTGAGAGCTTCTTCGACAATCCGAACGAGCTCCGAGCGCGATACATAAAAATGTTCTTCGTCGACGCGCGGCGCGCTGCTCTTGCCTACACTGCCGCCTACACTGCCGCCGCCGTTGCTGCCACCGCCGCAACTGCCGCGCCCAACTTCTTCCGCGGCCACCGGACAGTTGGGTTCGCCCGCGCTCTTAGCCTTGACGCCGTAGCGCGTGCGCGAATCCAGGAGCTTGTCGACTTCGGTCCGCGGCAGCACCTTCGGGCCGCCCAACAACTCGGCGACCAGCTGAATGCGGGCGAAGTGCTCCAGGGTTTCCATCTTGAAATACGCCTTGTATACGTCCTCGCCGTAGCAGACCGCGCCATGATTTGCCATCATCAGCGCGTCGTATTTCGGAATCAGCGGCAGCATCGGCTCGGTCAACGCGGGCGTTCCCGGCAGTCCGTAATCGGCCAGCGGCACGCAGCCCAGCCCGATCACCACTTCCGGCAAGAGCGCCAGATTCAATTCGCGGCCCGCCGTCGCATAACCGGTCGACACGGGAGGATGCGCATGCACCACCGCCTTCACATCCGGTCGCAATCCATAGACCGTGGTATGCATGGCGATCTCGCTCGTGCCCTGCGCGCGCCCCGAAATCTTATTTCCCTTCATGTCGACGATGATCAAGTCGTCGGGCTGCATCATGCCCTTGCAGACGCCCGTCGGAGTCGCCAGAATTCGCTCCGCATCCAGCCGGATCGTGATATTGCCGTCGTTGGCCGCCACCCAGCCTTTTTGAAAGACCAGGCGGCCGATCTGGCAGATATCCTCTCGATGCTCGCGCTCGGTTTTGACCATTGCGGGATTCTCGATTGTAGCAGACTGCATCCGCTAGCCCCGCCGCGTCGGCAGGAGTTCGAAACAGCGCCCGAGTCCCGCTAGCGGACTCCCTCGACGCTCATGATATTCGTGCGAAATGCCGAAGTTCGGGTGTCGGCGTCGACCCTTTTTACGAAACTTTGCGGCATCGTCACCGGTAGGCTCAGACGGCTCGCACGCGTGGCGCATGGACCGCCGCGCGCGGGCGCTCCAGCCGCACGGCGTATCATGGAGGTAATGGATTCTCGCCGGATGTGCCCGCATTGCCGGGCCTTCATCACCACCAAAGATCGCGTCTGCCCCTACTGCAACGAGGCGGTCGCGCCGCGGCAGGTCTCGCCCGACGATTCCAGTTCGATGA